>CAYZGY010001234.1:0-2052 GCA_964478085.1 uncultured Planctomycetia bacterium | reverse complement strand
ACGACGATTTCGACGACGATTTCGACGACGATTTCGACGACGATTTCGACGACGATTTCGACGACGAGGTCGACGACGAGGTCGACGACGAGGTCGACGACGAGGTCGAGATGACCGAGCTCGTCGGGGATCCCGGCGCCGAGGGCGACACGCTGATCGACTCGATCAACGTCGCGGCTTCGGGCGACAGCGAGACCGACGAGGTCTTCGTGATCCTGCCCGAAGAGATGGGCGGTGAGATTCCCGTCGTCGACACCGAGGTGGTCGAGGACGATCCGTTCGGCGAGACGTCCGGAACGGAGTTCATGGAGTCGCCGACCGAGTTCGAGGATGGCGACGACGGACTGACCGAGATCGTCGACGACGAGGAGCTCGACCAGTTCGCGGCAGACCTCGACGACGATGTGCTCGGCGGAGAGGCGGACGACGTCACGGGAGAGTTCGATCAGATCGACGACGAGTCGATCGCGTTCGGCGAGCCGACGTCGGCTCCTGTGTCTGGCGGTCGTCGCCGGCTGATGAGCCTCGCGGCAGTCGGTGTTCTCGGTTTCGCGGGCTTCTACCTCTACACGAACTTCTTTACCGTCGATCCGACTCTGGCCGAGGCGACAGGCTCGCAGATCGCGGTCGTCGATCCTGTCGACGACGGTACGGAAGATCCGAACGGCGGCGACACGCAGGGTGACGAGCCGGTCGATCCGCAGGTCGCGGCGAAGGAAGCCGCGCGAGAGTTCTTCCGAGGACGCGTGACGCTGGCGCTGAACTTGGGCTTCCAGGTCGAGGAATCCGATGACTGATAGACAAGACATGAACCTCGAAACGAAACTCCAACGGAGCCTCTTCGGGCTCTGCGCGGTCGCCTTCGGCGTTCTCGCGTCCTTCGTCGCCTGCCCCTCGGTCGACGCGGGTAGCGTGTTCATGAAGAACGGCTACATCATTCAGGGGGCGGTCGTCGAGCGAAGCGACCTCTCTATCGTCGTCGGTTGGGACAACGGAAAGCTGACGATCTACCGTCGCTTCGTCGAGTCGTCCCTCTACGACATCGGTGACGAAGAGCGCCGCGCCGAGTGGGACCGCCAGCGTGCCGAAGAGGCGCGTGCCGAAGCGGAAGCACTCGCCGGCGTTGGCCCGGTGCGCACGACGAAGACGCTTCCGGACTCGCTCGTGGATTTCATCGAGGCGCAGGGTGGCGGTGAGGGCATCGCGGCCTTCGGTAGCGGGAGTATTCCCTCCGTCGACGCGCCCCTCGGCGGCGATCCGAACGCGACCAATCTATTCGCGGAGGACGGTGGCGACGAGGATCCGTTCGGAGGGAGCGAAGCTGGCACCGACGGCGACCCGCTCTTCCCCGACGGTGGGAACACCGACACGACCCAGACGGATGTAGCGGTCGTTTCGAAGGAGGTCCTCGGTGAGCGTGTCGACGGTCCCGGAAACTCGTTCTCGATTCGTCCTCCTCTCGGTTGGAAGGTTCGCGAGACGGCCGAGTACGTCGAGATAGCGCCCGACGGAACCGACGCCGATCGTCCGAGCGTCAACGTCTTGGCGTTCGATCGTCGTGGGCTCGAGTGGAACGAGTGTGTCGCGCTCGCCGCCGAGGTTCGCACGCAGTCGCTCGACGAGTTCGTCGTTCGCAGCGAGGGCACGCGTGCTCTCGGAAGCGGCCGCGAGGCGTTCGAGGTCGTCGGCACCGCGACGCAGGACAACAAGACTCTCGTCGTGCGCCAGGTTCTCTTCGCGCAGGCCGAGCAGATCTGGCTCTTCTCCGGTTTCTCGGTCGCGGACGACGACAACTTCCGCGCGATCGACGAGTCGTTCGCGAGCGTCGAGTTCCCCGAGATCATCAACGAGTAATCGATCGAACGACCGATCGACGCTGGAGAGTTTTGGAGGGGACCGTTAGCCTGGAGTTTCGCGGTTTTCCGTACGAAATAGCCGAACACAGACCGTCACGCTCGCTATCGTCTCGTCATGCCAGTCGACGAGCAAGAGAGTCGTCGTTACTGCGGACGGCTTTTGACTTCAGACGAGATCGCGTGGATCCGCGACTTG
>CAYZGY010001233.1:0-2059 GCA_964478085.1 uncultured Planctomycetia bacterium | reverse complement strand
ATCGAGCTATTCAGTCTCGGCATCGGAAACTACACCGAGAACGACATCAAGGAGGCCGCACGCGCGTTCACGCGCTGGCACGTTCGCCGAGACGAGTTCTGGTTCAACAAGCGTGCGCACGATACGAGCGAGAAGACGGTCTTCGGAAAGAAGGGGGACTTCGGCGGTGATCAGATCGCCGACCTGTGCCTCGAGAAGCCCGCGTGTCCGCAATTCATCGCGTGCAAGTTGTTCGAGTACTACGTTCGTCTCAAGCCAGACGCGAAGCTCGGCGAGGCGCTCGGAGGTTTGTACGAGGCGTGTGGCAAGCGGACGGGGGAGTTTCTGACGAAGCTCTGGTCGTCGCGCGTCTTCTTTGCGAAGGAATCACGGCGCGCGCTCGTCGCGTCGCCTGTCGACTTCGTCGTCGGCTCGCTCCGGACTCTCGGTGCTCGTGCCAACGGCCAACAGCTCGCCAAAGTGATGAGCCTCATGGGTCAGGAGCTTCTCGAGCCGCCGAGCGTCAAAGGTTGGGACGGCGGAATGATCTGGCTCAACTCGAACACCTTGATCTCTCGCTTCCGGTTCGCTGCAGCGCTGGCGGGGCGTGACGATCTCCAAGCGACGGTTCCGTGGGATGAATTCGCGTCGAGTGAGAAGAAGAGCGTCGTGAGGAACGTCGTCGACCGATTCTTTCCCGAGTCCCTTCCGGAGGCCGTCGTCGAGGCGCTCGAGGAAGCCGCGGGCGACGACGCCAAGCTCGCGGTCACCGGCTGTCTCCAACTTCCCGAGAACCAGTACGTCTGAGGAGCCTGAGCGATGTCCTTATCGAGAAGAACTTTCCTGCAGACGACGACCCTCGGCGCGCTGACGACTCCGAACGTGCTCGTCAGCGCAGCGGAGCGTCTGGCGGGCAAGAAGGATGACGATGTCTTGGTCGTCGTGCAGCTCTCCGGTGGCAACGACGGCCTCAACACGCTCATTCCGTTCGCGGACGACGCCTACCATCGTTCGCGACCGACGCTCGCGGTCTCGAAGAGCTCCGTGCTCGAGCTCGACAAGCGAGTGCCCTTCGACGTCGGGCTTCACCCTGCGATGGGGGGATTCAAAAAGCTCTGGGACGGAGGTCACCTGGCGATCGTCCAAGGCATCGGCTATCCGAACCCGAGCCGCAGCCACTTCCGAAGCATGGACATCTGGCACACCGCACGTCCCGACAGCATCGACGAGCCGCGCGGTTGGCTCGGTCGGGCCCTCGAGACGGGTCCCGCGTCGATGGCTGCGCTCCAGATCGGCGGAGAGAAGCAGCCACTCGCTCTGGCGGGCGACCGTCACGTCGCCAGCTTGCAAAACCTCGACTTCCTCGACTTCCTCGCCTCGAAGCGCGGCAAGGAGATGCGCAAGCTCATGGCCACTGTCCACGCGCCGAAGCGCACCGGTGATGTCGAGCAGGTTCGCGGCCTCGCGCAGACGACGGTCGAGGCGCTCGAGCAGATCATCGAAGTGCGCGAAAAGCCCGTTCCCGTCGAGTATCCCGACAGTGGGCTTGCCCAGCGCCTCAAGTGGGCGGGGCAAATGATCAGCGGCGGCTACCCCTCCAGTATCTTCTACGTCTCGCAGGGCGGGTACGACACTCACGCGCAGCAAAAAGACACGCACGAGCTGCTCGTCCGTCGACTCTCGGACGCGATCGCCGCGTTCTACGAGCACATGAAAGCCGCGAATTGCGACAAGAGAGTCACCCTCGTCGCCTTCTCGGAGTTCGGGCGTCGCCTCAAGGAGAACGGCAGCCTCGGAACCGACCACGGCTGCGCCGCCCCGGCCTTCGTCGTCTCGGGACGCGTCCGCGGTGGTCTCCACGGCGAGTACCCGAGCCTCACCGACCTCGACAACGGCGACCTCAAGTACAACGTCGACTTCCGCCGGCTCTACGCCACGCTTCTCGACGACGTGCTCGGGCTCGAGCCCGCGAAGATCCTCGGCGGGAAATACGACCAGCTCGAGCTGTTCGCTACGAAGAAGGCTTAACAGCCCGTTGAAGAAGTCGATTCGGCGTCCAAGCGGCCGATTCGCCCGAGCT
>CAYZGY010001232.1:0-2062 GCA_964478085.1 uncultured Planctomycetia bacterium | reverse complement strand
AGTTTCAGCGACGAAGAGCTCGGGCGAATCGGCCGCTTGGACGCCGAATCGACTTTCTTCAACGGGCTGTTAGGGGGCTTTCGGGAGGCCCCCTCTCGATCGAGGCTTCGCCCCGATCGATTCACCCCCGACCAGCACCGCTTTCCTATCGAACTCCGTCGGCTCTTGAGCCCCGTTGTTCGCGAGGAGAGTATCGCCTCCCTGAGGGTGGTAGAAATCTGCCCACGAATCGTCGAAAATAGCGTGCTGGAAGGAGATATCGCGTGTCCCCAACCTTGCGCCTCACAGCGTTCATCGCACTCGTACTCGCCGTGACGATTCGGACCGATGGCGCGAGCCCGAAAGATGCCGGGCTCGAGCTGTTCGAGAAGAAGATCCGTCCCGTCCTCATCCAGCACTGCTACAAGTGCCACTCCGAGGATGCCAAGCGCCCGAAGGGCGGCATCCTCCTCGACACGAAGGCCGGGCTGCTGAAGGGCGGCGACACGGGAGCGGGACTCGTCCCGGGCAAGCCGAAAGAAAGCCTGCTCATCCGAGCGCTTCGCTACGAGAGCGACCTCGAGATGCCGCCGAAGGGGAAGCTTCCCGACGCGGTCATCGCCGACTTCGAAAGGTGGATCGCGCTCGGCGCGCCGGATCCCCGGCACGGCGAGAAGCCGAAGGCCGGCGAAAAGGAGAACGGACCGAAACCCAACTGGGCCTTCTCCCCTCCGAAGGCGCACGAAGCCCCTGCGGTCCCCGACGCGTCCTGGCCACGCGGTGCGATCGATCGCTTCATTCTCGCGAAGCTCGAAGCGAAAGACCTCGCACCGGCTCCCGACGCGGACCGTGTCGATCTCGCGCGGCGACTCTGGTTCGGACTGACGGGTCTCCCCCCGACACCTGAAGAGATCGACGCGTTCTTGCAGGACTCGTCACCGAAGGCTTACGAGAACCTCGTCGACCGCCTGCTCGACTCACGCCACTTCGGCGAGCGCTGGGGACGTCACTGGCTCGACGTCGCCCGCTACTCCGACTCGACCGGCGGCGGACGCACGAAAGCGCTCGTCAACGCGTGGCGCTACCGCGACTACGTCATCGAGGCGTTCAACTCCGACAAGCCCTACGATCAGTTCATCCGCGAACAGCTCGCGGGCGACCTCCTGCGATCGGAAGATTCGGACAGGCGTCGCGACGAGATCAAAGGCAGCGGCTTCCTGATGCTCGGCCCGCACAACTACGAGAATCAGGACAAGGACCTCCTGCGCATGGATGTCGTCGACGAGCAGATCGACACGACAGGCCGCGCGTTCTTGGCGCTGACGCTCGGCTGTGCTCGCTGCCACGATCACAAGTTCGATCCGCTGCCGACGCGCGACTACTACGCGCTCGCGGGCATCTTCCGCAGCACCAAGTCGCTCCTTCCGGGCAACGTCGCGGGCTTCATCGAGAACGAGCTCCCGGCCGCGGGCGACCTCGAAGCGAAGATCGCCGAGAACAAGCGCAAGGTAGCCGCCCTCGAGACGGAGCTCGCCGCGGTCAAGAAGAAGCTGCCGAAGAAGGCGAAGGCACCGGGCGAAGCCAAGGGAACAGCGGTCGCGCTCACGTCACTCGTCGGCATCGTGCTCGACGACCGCGACGCGAAGACGAAGGGCAGCTGGACGAAGTCGACCAGCGTCCCCGTCTTCCTCCACGAGAACTACATTCACGACAACGGCCGCCCCAAGGGCGCGCTCTCGGCCACCTTCACGACGACTCTGCCGAAGAGTGGCGAGTACGAGGTGCGCATCGCCTCGCCGTACGCGAGCAACCGCGCGACGAACACGCCTGTGACGATCGAGTTCGCCGGCGGCAAGAAGACGATTCGCGTCAATCACCGGAAGAAGCTGCCGATCCGCAAGCTATTCACCTCGGTAGGACGGTTCCCTTTCACGACGGCAAGACCCGCAAAGGTGACCATCGAGACACACGGGACGGACGGAGTCGTCATCGTCGACGGCGTCCAGCTTGTCTCCGTCGAGGACTTGAAAGCCGAGAAGAGCGGCAAGAAGAAGGCGAAGCCCCCTCGCGACTCGAAGAAGGC
>CAYZGY010001231.1:0-2063 GCA_964478085.1 uncultured Planctomycetia bacterium | reverse complement strand
GTCGGAATCCCACGCGAGATCAAGGAAGACGAGGGTCGCGTCGCGATCGCTCCGGCCGGCGTTCATGCACTCGTCTCGGGTGGGGGAGGCTCGCCGAAAGTCAGAGTTCTCGTGGAGGCCGGCTCGGGTTTCACGAGCGGCATCGAGGATGCCGAGTTCGCGTCCGCCGGAGCCGAGATCGTCGAGGATGCCGCGCGGATCTGGGCCGAGAGCGACATCGTCGTCAAGGTGAAGGAGCCGCTGCCGAGCGAATACCCGCTCGTGCGCGAGGGCCAGGTCGTCTTCACGTTCTTTCACTTCGCGTCGTCGCGGGAGCTCACCGAGGCGATGATCGAATCGGGCGCGAGCTGCGTCGCCTACGAGACCATCCGGGATCGCAACGGGCGACTGCCGATTCTGACGCCGATGAGCGAGATCGCTGGGCGCATGTCGGTCTTCGAGGGCTCGAAGCACCTCGAGAGCCCTTTTGGCGGACGCGGCGTGCTCGTCTCGGGCGTCCCCGGGGTCGAGCCGGCGAAGGTCGTGATTCTCGGTGGCGGGGTCGTCGGGATCAACGCGGCGAAGATCGCGGCGGGCGTCGGCGCGCAGGTCTCGATCTTCGACGTCAGCCACGATCGGCTGCGGTACCTGGACGACGTGCTCCCGCCGAACGTCACGACGCTTTATTCGAATCCCTTTGTCGTGCGTAAGAAAGTCTGGCAGGCCGACTTAGTCGTCGGAGCCGTGCTCGTGGCCGGCGCGAAAGCTCCGCTGCTCGTTACTAGAGACGACGTTCGACGGATGAAGGATCGTTCCGTCGTGGTCGACGTCGCCGTCGACCAGGGCGGTTGTATCGAGACGTGCCGGCCCACGACGCACAGCGATCCGACGTACGTCGAGGAAGGCGTTCTCCATTATTGCGTTGCCAACATGCCTGGTGCCGTGGCAAGAACGTCCACATTCGCGCTCACAAACGTTACTCTGCCGTACCTCGAGGTGCTGGCTCGTGACGGTCTGGGAGGATTCCTGGCGCACGGCCCCCACGTCAAGGAGGGACTCAACATCCATCGCGGTGAGGTGCATCATTCCGGCGTCGCGACGGCGTTCGATTTGCCAGTGGTCGGCGGGTGATCTCGTGAGCGGATGGCACAGAACCAAATGACGATGGGCGCTCCAGCGAATCTCGACACGATCTACGCTCCGATCCACGCCGACCTCTCCGCGCTCGGCGAGTTCCTCGATCGTGAGTTCGCGTCGCCGGATCCGTTCATCCACGAGATCCTCGAGCACATCGCGCAATTCCGCGGCAAGCAAATTCGGCCAGCCCTCCTCTTTCTCTGCACACGTCTCGCCGGCGGCGAGGTCACGGACGACGTGATCAAGATCGGCGCCGTGCTCGAGCTCGTCCACACCGCGACGCTCGTCCACGACGACCTCCTCGACTCCGCGACGATGCGCCGACGCGTCGAGACGGTCCACGAGCGCTGGGGCGATGATCGTCCCGCGATTCTCATCGGGGACTTCATCTACTCGCGCGCCTTCGAGCTCTCGACGCAGGTCGACGGCATGGCCGCCGTGCTCTCGCGCGCCACGAACACGATCTGCGAGGGCGAGCTTCTTCAGAACGGGTGTCGACGCCAGCCCGACATCAGCGAAGAGACCTACCTCGAGATCATCTACAAGAAGACCGCTGTGCTGCACGCGACCGCTTGCGAGCTCGGAGGTGTCTTCGCGGGCCTTACTCCCGATCAAAGCCGCGAGCTCGGCGCGATTGGACGCCAGCTCGGCATGGCCTTCCAGATCATCGACGACTGCCTCGACTACGCGGGGGAGGAGTCGGTCGTCGGCAAGAGCCTCGGCACCGATCTCGAGCAGGGCAAGCTGACGCTGCCTCTCCTCTACCTCAGGGCCGAGCTCGACGCGAACGGCCCCGCCGGCGCCGAATGGTTCCGCTCGGTCATCGTGGGGAATGCCGACGAAGCGACGCAGAGAGCGCTTCACGATCGCGTGATCGAATCGGGCGTGCTCGAGCGTTCGCTCGAACGCGCGACCGGATTTGTCGAGGACGCGAAGTCGACGCTCCG
>CAYZGY010001230.1:0-2066 GCA_964478085.1 uncultured Planctomycetia bacterium | reverse complement strand
TCGACCCGGTCGACATCATCGAGCGCTACGGCGCCGACGCGATGCGCTACGTGATTTGCGACGCGCAGACGGGACTCCAGGACATCCGCCTGCCCGTTCAAGCGATCAGTCCCTTCACGGGCAACCCCGTCGACCTCGCGAAGGCGAAGCACGGTCAGAGCATCTTCACGTACCTCTGTCCCGAGTCGGGCAAGGAGTTCGACGTCCTCGGGACGATGGAGGGCGTGCCCGCGGCGAAGCTCGTCAGCGATCGATTCGAGGATGGCCGCAAGTTCGCGAACAAGCTCTTCAACGCGTGTCGCTTCGCGTTCCTCAACCTCGAAGGTGTCTCGTTCGAGAAGCGCTCCCTCGAAGATCTGCGTCCCGAGGACCGCTGGGTGCTCTCGCGTCTGTCTCGCGCGGTCGGCAATGTTCAAAAGGAGCTCGAGGCGTACAACCCGTCCGCCGCGATCTCCGAGGCCCGTGAATTCTTCTGGGGCGACCTCTGCGATTGGTACCTCGAGTTTATCAAGCCGCGCATGCGCTCCGAAGAGGAAGCGCCGCTCGCGCGTCAGGTGCTCGCCGCGGCGATCGATCAGGTCCTGCGTCTCCTCCATCCCTTCGTGCCGTTCATCACCGAGGCGCTCTGGGAGAAGCTCGGCGCGATCGCGCCGGAGCGCGGTGTCACCGAGGCGCTCGAGGTCTCGGAGCTCATCGCTCACGCGGCGTGGCCCGAGCTTCCCGAAGACTGGCGCGACGAATCGCTCGATGTCGAGTTCGAGATCCTTCAGGGGGTGATTTCGCAGATTCGCGATATCCGTCAGAAGAACAACCTTCCCGATCGCGAGGAGCTCAACGCTCTCATTCGCGCCGACGGCAAGAGCGGAGAGGTGCTCGAGAAGAACCAGTCGCTCCTCGCGCACATGGCCTTCCTCGGCGAGGTGACGGTCGGTCCCGACGTCGAGCGAACGACCGACTCGGCCATCCGCGTCGTAAAGGACGTCGACATCTTCATCCCGGGAGCCGTCGATCTCGAGAAGGAGCGCGCCAAGCTGACGAAGCAGCGCGACCAGCTCCAGGGTCGCATCGGCGGGGCACAAAAGAAGCTCTCGAACGAGAAGTTCATCCAGAACGCGGCACCCGAGGTCGTCGAGAGAGAGCGCGAACGCGTGGTCGAATTGGAAGCCGAGCTTGCCAAGGTGGAATCGAACCTCGCTGCGCTCGGTTGATCATTTGAGGGGGCTTTCGGGAAGCCCCCTCTTGATCGCGCAGAGTCGCGATCAATTCACCCCGACCAGCAGGGTTTTTCTGACAGGCTGTCGATCTCCCGGTAGAGTGGAGGCGATGCGGCCGCAACACTCCCTCCTCACTCTCGTTCTCGCGATGTTCGTCTCGAGCGGGCTCGACGCTCAGGATCTCCGTTTCACGGCGGTCCTCGAGGACGGTCGTCGCGTGCGTGGCGACGAGGTTCGTCCGTGGCACAAGACGTCGTCGAAGCCGACGCTCAACGGCGTTCAGCTCTTCGAAGAGAACAACCCGCTCTCTTGGCTTCGCGACGAGACGCTTCCCGTGCCGCGGGAGCCACGGGCCTTTGTCGAGATCGTCGGTGGAGACGTGCTCCCGGGGCAGGTCGTCGCCTTCTCGAGCGGAGATGCGGTTCTCGATGATCCTTCGCTTCCCTACGTGCTCGTCGAGCCCGAGGTCTCGGTCGAGCCGCACGACGCGGCGCCGCGCAGCGGTTTGCGCATCCTGACCCGTTGGCTGCGTCGCGTCGTCTGGACGCCACACTTGCGCGCGAGGTATCAGCCTTCGACGCTCTTCTACCGCGATGGCAGCAGCATCGCCTTTCGTTCCGTTCGCTTCGGCGAGGGCGAGGTTCGCGTCCTGCTTCCCGAGGGCATCCGTCGCGTGCCGTTCAAGTTGATCGCCGAGCTCCACTTCTCGCGCGTCGATCCGTGGGATGCGTACTTCGAGCAGCTCGCGATCCTCTCGCCCGACGCCGAGTCTCGCGTCGTTCGCGTCGAGACGATCGACGGGCTCCGGCTGACCAGCTCGATGCAGCGGTTTCGGGTCAGCTCGCACGGCTC
>CAYZGY010001229.1:0-2067 GCA_964478085.1 uncultured Planctomycetia bacterium | reverse complement strand
GCGAATAAGCGCGTTTTTCGGCCGGCACCAACAACATGCAGGTTTCGGTCCATAAGCGTCGGAATTCCACAAGTTTACCGCAGATTTAGCGATCAGGTCGAACTGTGATCTAACTCGCTGTAGAGTGCCAGCTTGGCACGACGGGACAGATCGTGGGGTGGGGGAAATCGGGGAACCAGCGGGGAACTGGCGGGGAACTCGAAATCGATGCCGAGATCGCTGTCGGTGGACCGCCGCATGCAGGGGTCGACATGTCCGATTTGCTGCAGAATCGGACCCAGCCACGCGTGGGGAATTGAAGGGCGTCGGGTTGCTGTCCCCCGTCCCTTTACGAACGGGTGGCACTCGAAGTATAGGCGAGAAGGTTTCTTGCGTGGGGACGTCCAGCCGCGCAAGCGCCAATCGTGCGTGCTTTGGGGCCGATTGGCGGCGGCAGGCGTTCGACCACGATGACGGGAGTCCTTTACTCGTCGTAGTTGAGAACACGGATCTGATCGTCGACCGATAGGGATCGGCCCAGATGAAGGTGTATCCTCGCGAGGTCAACCAGCTCGTCGATGACGACTTGGACGCGTTCCGGCTGGCGGCGTCTCGTGCATAAAAGTACCGAGTGCCGGGACGCGCAGGGGCGCTGTCGCGAACTGCGAAGCTCACGGCGCCGACGACGCGAAGTCGAAGATCCGTCTCATCGATCCGAAGCGCGACCGGGCGCCCCTGCGGTGCTACTGCGCGGTGGCATCTCTCGCGGCGGGGGAATCATCCGTGAGCGAGTAGACGACGATCTTGCCCGACATGTCGGCGGCGGCGAGCCGGCGACCGTTGGGTGAAATCGACAGGCTGCTGATCCAGTCGCCGCGTTTCTTCGGCTTGCCGAGGTTTCCTACGTGTTGGCCGTCCTTGAGTCTCCAGATCTTGACGTGCTGGTCGCGGCCCGACGAGAACAGATGCTTGCCGTCGGGATGGAATGCCAAGTCGGTCGCTCCGAGCTCGTGATGGGGCGTCAGCTCACGTATCTTCTTCCCGGTCGCCGGATCGAGCAGCAGCACGGTTCCCTTCTGTTCCGGACCCACCCCGCCACCGACACCGACCGCGAGCCACTTTACGTCCGGGGAGTACGCGACCGCCGCCATGGTGTCCTTGATGTCCTTGCTCAGGTCCGCACTCGGCTTGCCCGACTCGACATCCCAGAGACGGAAAGCGCGGTAGGGGTCCCTCTCCTTCTCCGGATGGCGCAGAACGACGTACTCTGACATCGCGATCGTCTTGCCGTCGGGCGAGACGTCCAGCGAGCGCGCCCAGTACTTCGCTCGCCAGCGGCGCTTTTCTTTCCCGTCGGGCAGATCCCAGACGACTACGATCCCCGCATCGTCTCCAGTGACCAGCGTCCGGCCATCGGGCGTCTGCGTCAGGCTCACGACCCAGTCCTGGTGACCCGTGAGGCTTCGGATCGGCTTCCCTACGGTGACCTTCGCCTCGATCGGCGGCGGGATCTTCGGAAGCTTGACGACTAGCGGGACGACTCCCTTTCGCTCGATGCCGTCATTGAGGATCACCGTGCCCGGCTCGCCGTCATCACTCTCAGCATCCCAGTACTTGATCGTGCGATCGCTGCTGGCGGAGATCAACGTCTTCTGGTCCGGTGTGACGAGGAGGCGGTTGATCTCGTTCGTGTGTCCGGCCAGAAGCCGCACGGGGTAGTTGGTCGGGGAGTCCGGTTCGGACGTCTTGCCTTCAGGAACCGAGAGGTCCCAGACGAGGATATCGCCCCGCTTGTTGCCCGCGGCGATCCTGTCACTGCCGATGAAGGCGACGGAGGTGAGCGCCTCGCTGCTCCACGGAAGGGTGTAGAGCACGCGGGCGTCCTTGAAGGCGCCCTTCGGTTCAGGTGGTCGGTCTTTCTTCTCCATGAGTCAGGCTCCTACCCCAGAAGCTCCTCGATGGGCTTCGATCCCTCCGGCGTCGCCCAGATCGGACGAGTTCCGAGGTAGTGCTTGGCGCGGTGTCTGACGCCGAGCGCCTTGTAGATCGTCGCGAAGTAGTCGCCCTCGCTCACAGGCTTGTCGGCGC
>CAYZGY010001228.1:0-2071 GCA_964478085.1 uncultured Planctomycetia bacterium | reverse complement strand
GTTCGCGCGATCACGAGCGACGAAAGCGACGCGAGGACCGGCAAATCGAGAACGCCCTCCAGAGGCGGGCCCGTGAGGCCCTCGATCGGCAGGATCGAGACATCAACGCGGAAGTCGAGCGGATCAGGAAGATGAATAGCGGCGCGGGAGCGCAGTGGAACGGGACGGGTTCGCAGAACACCGGTAGCCGCGATAACGGAATGCCGCGTCCGAACTTGCCGAACCCGGGTTCCCGCGGAACGGGCTCGCATGGCACTGGGTCATCGCGCGGTAGTCCTACAGGAAGCGGCTTGCCTGGCGGAGGGCCGACCGGAGGCTTCCCGAACTGAGCATGGGCGTCGAAGAAATCCTCCACGAGAGCCGCGAAGATCTCGCTCAGGAGCGCGTCCGGCGCGGGTTCTTTCCGTCACTCCACAGCTTCGATCCGCCCTCCTGGATGGGGCAGCCAAAGCGCGGTGACAAGCTCTACCCGATCTTCCGTGACCAGCAGCTCTTGCTCTCGTTTGGCAAGGTCGTCTGGGGCCACATCGTGCAGGCCAACTCGCTGCTCTTCGAGCCGGGCGAGGACGATTCGATGGCCGCGGTCATCTTCAGCGAAGACGATTACTTCGACACGCACCTCGAGGAGCTCGGCGAGCTTGCACACAGGATCTACGAGCTCAAGGCGAACCCGCCCTCCGACCCCGAGCTCGTCGAGATCGGCGACATCGTACGCTCCGAAACGGCGATCGCGATCAACCACGCCTTGCCGCTCGGACTGACCGGAGGCAGAGGGGTCTACTTCACCTCCGCGGTCGTACCACGCAAAGTGCTGCCGAATCGCTGCATCACGTACACGTGGTTTCCGTACCTCGTGATGCCCGAGAAGACCGAAGCGTCGATGATCCTGCCGTGCTCCTACTGGCCACACGAGTTTTGTATGGCGTGGTGCAATCCGGATGAGGAGTGAGGAGCGTGTGAATCGGGGGGCTGAGGGAGATTCCGGTGTCGTTGGTCGATTTCCAAGTCGGACGGGCTACTTGTTCTTGTCGATCTTGTCGATCTTGTCGATCTTGTCGATCACCTTCGTCTTCAGCGAGAGCGGGCGCACCTTGACGTTCTTGAACTCGACGACGTCGGTCGGGTGGTGACACTGGAACGCGATGGGGCCTTTGACGACCTTGCCTGCCTTCGCGTCGATCTTGTGCTCCGTGACGAGCTCGCCGTTGACCCAGACGCGGATCGTCGATCCCTTCGCGAGGATGCGAAGCTCGAACCATTCCTTGTCCTTCGTCTTGACCGCCTTGGCCTTGGCCGTCTTCCAGATCGCGCCGGTCCAGAAGTTCTTGTCGCCGTGATCGACTTGGATCTCCGGACCGTCGGGCCAGCGTCCACGCATCGCGAGAAGGCCCGTGCTGCGGATGAAGACGCCGCTATTGCCGCGTCGCGTGCCTGTGTCGTAGACACGCACGTCCGCGCGGAAGTCGAAGTTGTCGTAGCTGGCCTTCGTGCCGATCACTCCCGGGCCTCCCGAGCCGCGCAGCACGCCGTCCTCGACGGTCCACTTCGCGGTGCGTGTCGGCTTTTGGAACTGCTCGACGTCCTTGCCGTTGAAGAGGAGGCGCCATTCGTTCGCGGCCTCGACCTTCGTCAGCTTGTTCTCGTTGACGTCGCGGTACTTCTTGAGGCAGTTCTTGCAGCAGAAGTTGTAGCTCTTGCCGCTGTTGAAGAGGCTGATCGCGGCATCGCCGGGGCGACCACTGATCGGGCACTTGCCCGGGGACTTCGCGGCGTCTTCGGGAGGGGCCGAAAGGAGAGCGACGGAGAGGAGGACGGCGTTCGTGAGCATGATCCGAATCCTTGGCTTCTCGGGCGCGGTGCGCCGCGTTTGGTTTTTCGAAGAACGAGGAATTGTCTCCGAGCCCGTGCGGCTGGGCAACGTCGTTGAGGGCGAATTCGCGCCCTCGGCCTTCGTTGCAAGCTGGCCGGTGTTCTGGCACTCTCTGGGGCGAACGTCCCTTTCGCCCGAACAAGTCCCGGAGTGTTCCATGACCGAGCTTCGCCCCAATCGTCTCGCGCAAGAGACGAGTCC
>CAYZGY010001227.1:0-2072 GCA_964478085.1 uncultured Planctomycetia bacterium | reverse complement strand
ATCGAGTTCGAGCTCTCGCAGTTTCTCGATGCTCCCCCGAACGGACGCGAGAACTACTACGGCACGGCGTTCCTCTACGTCGTCGGTCGAGGCCTCGTCCCCTGGGAAGCACGCGGCGTCTTCGGCGACGACTCGACCGAACGCGAGGATTCGTACCCGATCCCCGAGGCCGCCTGGCTCGGTGGGCGAACGACCGTCCACCGCCAATACTCGGACGAGCCCGAACACCTCTTCCTGCAGATGGCGACGAACCTCTCGGATCGCAACGGCCAGCCCTTCGTTCGTGGTCGACGCGTCCACCACAGCGACTTCGGCGACGGAGATCACAACGAGTCACGCAGCAATCCCGACTTCGACGAGATCGCCGGCACGCTCGGTCCACGGTACATCAATCGCTCGTGCATCGCGTGTCACGTCAATAACGGTCGCGCGCTCGCACCGGAGCCCGGGGACGACCTGGATCGTTTCGTCATCCGTGTCGGGCTCGACGACGGATCACCGTATCCCGACTTCGGGAGCGTTCTGCAAGGACGCTCGACGAGCGACGATGCGGAGCCTCGCGCTCGACTCGACGCGTGGATCGAGGAGGACGGCTTACGCCGTCCGCGCTATCGATTCTCGGGAACGACGCCCGAGCACTTCTCGGCGCGCATCACTCCTCAGCTGGTCGGCATGGGACTCCTCGAGGCGATTCCCGAGAGCGCGCTCGCAGCTCTCGCCGATCCGGAGGACGCCGACGGTGACGGCATCTCGGGGCGCCTTCGACTCGTCCGCGACCCCGAGACGCACGACTTGCGCGTCGGTCGATTCGGCTGGAAGGCAGGACAAGCCACGGTGCGTCACCAAGTCGCCGCCGCCCTGAATACCGACATCGGCGTGAGGACATCGGTCTACCCGAGACCCGACTGCGGCTCGACCCAAGACGACTGCGGCCCCTCGGGAAGCGAGCTCGCCGACGAGCATCTCGACGATCTGGCGAAGTACATCGCGCTTCTCGGAGTTCACGCGCGCCGCGAGCTCGACGATCCCGACGCGACGCGCGGCGAGCAGCTCTTCGAAGAGATCGGCTGCGCCGACTGTCACCGGCGGACGTTTCGCACCTCGGAGCACCATCCCTTCGCCGAGCTGCGCGACCAGACGATCCATCCGTACACCGACCTCCTTCTGCACGACATGGGTCCGGGCCTCGCCGACACTCTCCCCGAAGGCGATTCGACGCTCGCGCCCGCGAGTGGATCCGAATGGCGCACGCCGCCGCTCTGGGGCATCGGACTGACGGTGCAGGTCAGCGGTGGAGAGTCGTACCTCCACGACGGACGTGCGCGAACCTTGCGCGAGGCGATTCTCTGGCACGGCGGCGAAGGTGAGCGATCGAGGAACGCGTTCGTCGAGCTCTCCGCGCAAGACCGAGACGCGTTGATCGCGTTCCTCGAGTCGCTCTGAGCTACCCACTCAGCGGATCACCTCGGTGAACCACTCGCTCGGCTCACCTTGCACCACCCACTCGCCCTCGTCGTTCCGGCAGTACACGGTCGCACGCAAGGTGACGTAGTCCGCGTTTCTCACCGAAGTCCGTCGCGAGTCGTCGTAGCTCGAGTCGCTGGCGAGGCCTGCGACCGACGGCGTCGCAGGCGTACCTGAACGGTACGCTGAGGACGACGGAGTGAGCAGAACGAAGCCAGCGTTCGAGATACGTCGACGCAGCAAGAGTTCGGTGAGAAATGCGGACCAGCCCATCGCGGTTCACTCGGAGGGGCTGGTTCATCGACTTCGAACACCCGACCAGCCCACGAGAATGAACGCGACGCCCCAGTTGGAGCTGTCGACCCAGGCGACGAATCGAACGCCATCGTCGACGCCGATGCCGTCGAGACGAACCTCGGGCACTTCGTCAGTTGGACGCCGACGGTGCCGAGAGGAACCCGGATCCGATCGGCGCCTTACGCAGCCTGTTTCAGCTCGACGATCGGCAGCTCCTTGTGACCGTCATGATACCGAACGACGAGTTCGATTGGATGGTTGAGGTTGAGGTTGAGGTTGAGGTTGAGGTTGAGGTTGAGGTTGAGGTTGAG
>CAYZGY010001226.1:0-2075 GCA_964478085.1 uncultured Planctomycetia bacterium | reverse complement strand
GACGATGCCCGAAAACGCGACAGCCCGCCAGAGCGGCGGTGCGCGCAGGACCGGAAGTCGAAGGCGGCGCAGCGGGTTCTTCATCGGTTTCTCGATCACTTCGCGTCGGCCAGGTCCGGCTGGGGAGAATTCGCCGGATCGGATCGACGGAGTCAAGCTACGCGATCGTCCGCGGTCTGGCAATCGATCTCGCTCGAGCCGGGCGGGCGGCGACCTGGAACCGCTTTTCTTGTAGGCACACCGCCTGGATAGAGGTCTCATGGAGTCCGCAACGCGGATTTTCGGTACCTCGACGATCCGAAATGCCGCGGTCTCGCTCAGAACCCTCTTTTTTGTCGAAACTTCCGCCTGCCCCCGGGGTTTCGTCCCCCAGAGAACACGTGAGTCACGGACTCGAGAACGAACCCAGAATCGACCGAGGCGTTCCGCCAGAGGCCGCACGGGACTCCCATCAGGAAACCGGCCGGGAGGTCAGACCCGAAGTCGCGACGGACGCCGAGGCCGGAAAGCAGCCCGAGCCCCCGCGCGGTCAACAACTCATGCTCGCCTTCCAGGCGGGCGATGAGAGCGCCTTCGACGATCTCGTCCGAGAACAAGCTGCGAGCGTTAAGCATTTTCTATTCCGATACTTGCGAGACCAGCACCGCGCCGAGGACCTGACCCAGGAGGTCTTTATCCGCGTCTTTCGATCACGTGATCGCTACGTGCCCAGCGCGAGCTTCCGCACCTGGCTGTTCACCATCGCGACGCGACTGGCACTCAACGAGATCCGTGGAGTCAGGCGCCGACGACGCGTCTTCTCCGAGGTCGACGCCTCGGCCGACGGCGAGGATCGCCAGGCCCCTTGGGAGTCGGCCCCGGACGCACGGGAGCCAAGCCCGGAGTCGAAGGTGGAAGAAGCCGAACTCGACGAAGTCCTCAGCCTCTGGATCGACGAGCTGCCGGAAAACCAGCGCGCTGCGGTGCTCTTGAGCCGAATGCAGGAGATGCCTTACAAGGAGATTGCGAGTACGCTCGATGTGAGCGTCATGGCCGTGAAGTCCCTTCTCATGCGCGCGCGCGAGACCCTTCGGCAGCGCCTCGAGAGGTACCGGGGCGGCTAAGTGCACCACCGAAACGAACGATGAACAGTCCAGAACACGAAGCTCCGATTTCCGATGCTTCCCTCGAGGAGCTGCTCGTCCCGTACGCGGACGGTGAGCTCGAAGGAGTCGATCTCGCACGGGTCGAGGCATGGCTCGCCGAGTCGCCTCGAGCTCGAGAGCTGCTCGACCAGCACCGGCTCATCGGCGACCGGATCGCCGGTTGGACGGTCGCCGGTTGGACGGACGCCGGACTCGAAACCGACAGCGACCGCACGATCGAGAGTGTCCGCGCGCAGGTCGGGCGTGAGAAGGTCGTGCGCTTTTGGCGGATCGCCGTCGCAGCAGCGGCCGTCGCCCTCGTCGCGGCGCTCGGCGTCCGCTGGGCGATCGATTCTGACACGCCCCCGCACGATAGAGGAAGCGGAACCGACGACCTCGCCCCCGCGGCACCCCCCCCAGCGCTTCTCCAGAATATCCCGGTGCTCGAAGAGCTCACGGATGTTCTGGCGAATTCGTCCGACCCGACGGCGCTCGACGATGATCTCGTCGAGCTGCTTCTCGAAGAAGTCGCGATGCTCGACGAGCCCTCATCCGACGGGACGGGAGACGACGGGACGGGAGACGACGGGACGGGAGACGACGGCACGGATACGAATCCGGCGGGAGCACAGCTGATCGATCCGTCGCTTTACGACTTCTGGCTCGAAGAAGAGGTTTCGGGCGGAGGATAGATCGTGCGTTCGCTTCAGCTCTCATCTTTGATTCTCGCTCTCGCTTTTACGCTCATCGCGAACGGTGTGGTATCCGCTCAGGATGGTGACCGAGGTCGTCGAAGTGACCGTGGCGAGAAGGGAGAGCGTCACGAACGCGGCAAGCACCGTACCCACAAGAAAGGTTCCCGCAAGAGTGGGCGCGACCGCTGGCAGAAGCTCGATCCGAAGAAGCGCGCCGAGATCCAGAAGCTCTTCGAGCGCCTCAAATCGCTTCCCG
>CAYZGY010001225.1:1027-2083 GCA_964478085.1 uncultured Planctomycetia bacterium | reverse complement strand
CCTGAACAGGAGAGCACCTGAACAGGAGAGCACCTGAACAGGAGAGCACCTGAACAGGAGAGCACCTGAACAGGAGAGCACCTGAACGCGGGAGCCCTGCGCGAAGACATGAGAATCTGTCGATACCGCACGTCCTCTACCGGCGAGGCTCATCTCGGCCTCTACGCCGACGATCGCCTCCTTCCGCTCGCAGACACAGTCCCGGGCGACGCTGATCTGCTCGACTGCCTGCCGCACGGGGCGCAGTTCGATCGAGTCCGAGAGCTCGCGACGAGCGCGAAATTCGACGTCTCGCCCGCTATCGCGACGACGGAGGTCGAGCTGCTCGCTCCGATCGCGAGTCCGCCCAAGCTCCTCCTTCTCGCGGGGAACTACGCGAAGCACATCGAGGAAGGCGGCGAGATCGCGGTCGAGCGGGCCGAGACCTTTCCCTACGTCTTCATGAAGCCGCCGTCGACGACGATCAACCATCCCGGCGCGACGTTCACGATCCCCGAGGTCTCGGCCGAGCATCTCGACTGGGAGCTCGAGCTCGGTGTCGTCATCGGTCGAGAAGCCAAGGGCGTCCGCGAGAGTGAGGCTCTCGAGTACGTCGCGGGTTACACGGTCGTCAACGATCTCTCCGATCGCCGCTTTCGTCCCAATCCCGATCGACGCGAACGCAACCGTGACGCGTTCTTCGATTGGCTGCACGGCAAGTGGCACGACGGCTCGTGTCCGCTGGGGCCGTGCGTGCTCTCTTCGGACGCGGTAGGCGACCCGCAGAGCTTCGACCTCGAGCTACGTCTCAACGGCGAGGTGCGACAGAGCTCGAGCACGGAGAGGCAGATCTTCTCCGTCGCTCAGGTCGTCGCGTTCATCTCGAGCTTCGTCACGCTCGAGCCCGGCGACGTGATCTCGACGGGCACGCCGGACGGCGTCGGCAACGCGAGCGGAACTTGGCTACGCCCCGGCGATCGCCTCGATGCGAAGATCGAAGGCATCGGGACGCTCGTGACGCACATCGACTGATTCGATCTATTTCGAGGTCAGCTTCTTGAGCGCCGCGTAGAACTC
>CAYZGY010001225.1:0-1017 GCA_964478085.1 uncultured Planctomycetia bacterium | reverse complement strand
GTGGGGGTCGTCCTTCGTGCCGTCCCACTCGAAGGGGTAGTACTGGTTCTTCTTCGCATTCATGTAGCCCCAAGAGCAGAGGCTCGTGACGGCGGTGTTGACGGCCGCGACGGCGTCGATACCGACCTTGTCGTCCTCGTTGCAGACGATCGCTTTCGACTGCTTGCCGAGCTTGACGGCCATCTGCGCGATGCGGGGCGTCGGCGTCGTGTTGAAGTGGGGCAGGAGGAACCTCGTTCGCGATGCGACCGTTCCCCATGCCGCTCGCCGAGACGAGGAGGCCGGGGTGGGTCTTCTTCGCGAGGCGAATCAGCGACTCGCAGCCTTGCGGGTCCTGGATGATCTTGTGGTCGTAGCCCTTGTGCGCTTGCTCGTTGGCGATCTCGACGAGGATGTTCGTGTAGCCGCGCTCCTTGATCCACAGTGTCGCGTTGAGGACGGCCGCCTTGACGGCCCTCTCGTCCGAGAGCACCTGGTCCTGACGCTGGTAGAAGAAGCCGAGAATCACGACGAGGCCGATCTTGTCGCACGCCTCGATGACCTTCTCGACGCGCTGAATGTCGTCGTCGCGCAGTGTGCCGTCGGCGTTGAACGCGGAGTTGAGAGCGCCTTCGTAACCCGGAGCACCACCTTGGAGATTGAGCGTGATCGCGAGAACGCCGGACCCCGCGTACTCGGGAAGCTTCGAGAGGAACTTTGCCGTGTTCTTGTCGGCGTCGAATCCCTTGGGCTTCGTCTTCGGGTTCCGGTCGTTGAACGTCGCGTTGACCATGCGGACGTTCATCAGGAGCCCGTCACACTCCGAGCCGGCGTGAGTCGGCTTGCCGTTGATCTCCCAAAAGCCGTCGGCGATCGAGACGCGCGTCTTCGGCGTGTGCTTCGCGTCGGCAGCGAACGCATCGGTAGCGAACGCATCGGTAGCGAACGCATCGCCAGCGAACGCATCGGCAGCGAACGCATCGGCAGCGAACGCGTCGGCAGCGAACGCATCGGCAGCGAACACATCGCCAGCGACCA
>CAYZGY010001224.1:0-2085 GCA_964478085.1 uncultured Planctomycetia bacterium | reverse complement strand
GCTGCGCCATCCCCCCCCGCCCCCCGAGCAGGGTCCGCGATCCCGCGCCCGCCGCGCGCGCGCGGCGCGGAAGACCTCCGACGTGATCCCGACCCTCCGCAAGTGGCTCGGTGACCTCGACAAGAAGGATGAGAGCTGGGAGCACCAGCGTCTCGAAGCCCTCTGGATGTTCCAGACCCACAACGTCGTCGAGGAGAAGCTCCTGCGCGAGATACTCGCCTCGAAGGACCACCGCGCTCGCGCCGCCGCAACGCGTGCTCTCTCGTTCTGGCTCGACCGGGTTCAGAAGCCTCTGAAGCTCCTCGAGAAGCTCGTCAATGACAAGCACCCACGAGTCCGCCTCGAAGCCGTCCGCGCGCTGAGCTTCGTCGAGGACGAGTCCGCGGCGGAGATCGCTCTCGGAGTCCTCGAGCACGAGATCGACGACTACATCCAGTACACGCTCGACGAAACCATGAGACAGCTCGAACCATGATCGATCGCCCCTCGGATCGAGGATTTCCCGAATCGCCTCGTCACGCGTTTCTCGCCGTCGTCCTCAGTGCGCTCGGCGCGCTCGAAGCGACGGCTCGAGCCGACGAGCACGCCCATCACGGACACGGTGCGCCCAAGCCGAAGGTCAAACCGCCGAAGGTCTACCTCGACAAGAGCCCGCGTATCGTTCAGTACCAGCTCAAGCGGCTCGACAACGAGCGCCTGCTCCTCGTCGAGCGCAAGACCGACCACGTGAGGTTCGCCCCCGTCTTCGAGGCGATCCTCAAACGCGCGGGCATGACGGCGAAGGACCGGGAAGAGGCCATCGCGGGGCTCGTCGAAATTCGCAAGACGGACGCGAGCCACGAGATCCTGAGCGCGCTCGGCACACTCGACGACGAAGATCCACAGGACGCGCGCACGGCGAAAGCGCTCGCGAAACTCCTCCTGCGCCAGCCGCAGAAAGATCTCTCGAACCGCCTAGCGGACTTCGCGGGGCAAACCTCCGGCGAGACGCGCTTCCTGCGCGCGACGGCGCACGCCGCGTTGATCTCCGGAGGACAGCCCGCCGCTTGCTTCGCTGGCGACACCGATGACGCGGCGCAGCGATCGATCGACTGGCTCACGGCGATCCCGCTCCTTCCGACCGAAAAGCTCCGCGCGAGCGTTCGCTCCACGATCGTGGGATTCCTCGACATGGGCGAGGCGCTCGAAGTTCGCATCGCTGCCGCCGACGCCCTGCGTTGGGTCGCGACCGACAAGGCCGACACCTTTCGGAAGCTCGCCCCACTCGTCGCGCGCGGCAAGCTCCGACGAAGCGCGGTGAGCACACTCCTCACCGTGCCGCTCGCCGAACGAGATCCCGAGGTGAGCCGCACTCTCGTCGAGACTCTCGTGAAATACGCCGAGAAAACTCCGACCGCCAAGCGCACGAGCGACCCCTTCGTCGACGCCATGGAGCTCGCCGATCAAACCCTCGCACGCCTCCCCGTCGCCGAAGCTCGATCCTTTCGAGCTCGACTCCGCGAGGTCGCCGTTCGCGTCGTTCGCATCCGCACGGTCGAGGAGGAGATGCGTTACGACCTCCCCTACTTCGCAGTCGAAGCCGGTCGACCGATTCAAATCGTCTTGCGCAACGAAGACCTGATGCCGCACAACCTCGTGATCACGGCCCCTGAAGCGCTTCGAGAGGTCGCCGAGCTCGGCGCGCAAGCCGGCCCCGAAGGTCACGGAGGGCTTCCGTACGTCCCGAAGAGCGACAAGGTCCTCTGGGCGACCGGAATGGTCCAGCCCGAGAAGCAGGAACGACTCACGTTCACCGCGCCAAAGACTCAGGGGGAGTATCCGTACGTCTGCACGTTCCCGCGTCATTGGGTCCGCATGTACGGCGTCATGGTCGTCGTCGAGGATCTCGAGGCCTGGTCGCAGAATCCGACGAAGCCGAAGGACCCGATCGGCTCGCAACGCGAGTTCGTCCGATCGTGGACGCTCGATGAGCTCGCACCAGAGCTCGAGAAGGGCCTTCAGGTACGCATCACCGAGATCGGCCAACGACTCTTCGCGGAGGCGACCTGCACCACTCGGCGAAGCGAGATGTTTTCGCCGATTTTG
>CAYZGY010001223.1:0-2086 GCA_964478085.1 uncultured Planctomycetia bacterium | reverse complement strand
GATGCCGTCAGCCAGATCTTCCGGGACGAAGCACTCGCCGCCGCCGCCGAGATCGATCGCAGAATCTCCGCAGGTGAGGATACCGGGCCTCTCGCTGGCGTGCCCTACACCGTCAAGGACAACATCTGTACGCTCGAGGGAACCACGACCGCTTCGAGCAAGATCCTTGAGGGTCATCCGTCTCCGTACGATGCCACCGTTGTCCGTAAGCTGAGGGCCGCCGGGGCGATCTGCGTCGCAAAGACCAACATGGACGAGTTCGGCATGGGCTCGTCGACGGAGAACTCGGCGTACCGGGTGACGAAGAATCCGTGGAAGACGTCTCACGTGCCTGGCGGTTCGAGCGGTGGGGCGGCAGCGTTGAGCGCCGCGACGAAAGGAATGATCCACCTCGGTTCGGACACGGGCGGGTCGATTCGTCAGCCCGCGTCGTACTGCGGTGTCACGGGCTTCAAGCCGACCTACGGGCGCGTATCTCGCTACGGCCTGTTGGCGTTCGCGAGCTCGCTCGATCAGATCGGTCCTCTCCAGCACGACGCGGCGGATTGCGCGCTGGCGCTCAACGTGATCGCGGGCAAGGATCCGATGGACGCGACCAGCCGTGACGTCGACGTCCCCGACTTCACCGCGAAGCTTGCCGGCGACGGGCTCCAGGGACTCAAGGTCGGCGTCGCGCCGGAGCTCTTCCCCGACGGGGTCGAGCCGGAAGTGCGCGAGCGAGTCGACACGGCCGTCGCTACGTTCGAAGGACTCGGCGCCGATGTGCTCGAGGTCTCGCTTCCGCACGCGAAGTTCGCGAACCAGGCCTACGTGCTCGTCTCTGCGGCGGAGGCCAGCTCGAACCTCGCTCGTTACGACGGCGTCCACATGGGGCACCGCACGTCGGACGAGGTCGGACTCGTCGACCTCTACAAGCGGTCGCGTGCGGAAGGCTTCGGTGCCGAGGTCAAGCGCCGCATCATGATCGGCACGTTCGTCCTGAGCTCGGGCTACTACGACGCGTTCTACCTCAAGGCGCTCAAGGTGCGGAAGCTCATCCGCGAAGACTTCGAGAAGGCCTTCGACGATGTGGACATCGTCGTCTGCCCGACCTCGCCCGTGCCGGCGTTTCCGATCGGCGATCGCATGGACGATCCGCTCAAGCTCTACGCGGTCGACGTGCTCACCGTCCCGGCGAACCTCGCGTCCGTGCCCGCGGCGAGCTTGCCTTGCGGGCTGACCTCGGACGGCTTGCCCGTCGGCGTGCAGATCTACGGTCGGTCCCTCGAGGACGACGTCGTCCTGCGCGCGGCGCACGCGCTTCAATCGGTGACGGAGCACCACGGTCAGGCTCCCGCCGTCTGCGGTTGGAAGGAATAGTGAAAGAACAGCGATGAAGAACACCGCCAACCTCTCCGCTTACGAGCCCGTCATCGGCCTCGAGGTGCACGTCCAGCTCAACACACGCACGAAGATGTTCTGTCGTTGCGAGAACCGCTTCGGCGTCGCTCCGAACACGAACGTCTGTCCGGTCTGCCTCGGCATGCCCGGCGCGCTTCCGTACGTCAATCGCGAGGCGGTCCAGAGCGCGCTCCGCGCCGTTTGCGCCTGTCGGTGCAAGGTCTCGCGCTTCACGAAGTTCGACCGCAAGAACTACTACTACCCCGATCTTCCGAAGGGGTACCAGATCTCGCAGTTTGACGAACCGATCGGCGAGGACGGCGAGGTCGTGTTTCCGCTCGACGGCGAGCTCAGCAAGGTTCGGCTCACGCGCATCCACATGGAAGAGGACGCGGGGAAGAACATTCACGTCGACGGTGAGCCCGTTTCGCATGTCGATCTCAACCGCGCGGGCACGCCGCTCCTCGAGATCGTCACCGAGCCCGACATTCACTCCGTCGCACAGGCCAGTGCCTACGTGCGTATGCTGAGGCTGATGATGCTCTACCTCGGCATTTCGGACTGCAACATGGAGGAGGGGTCGCTGCGCTGCGATGTCAATGTCTCGGTCCGGCCGCGCGGAAGCACGGAACTCGAGACGCGTGCGGAGATCAAGAACCTCAACTCGTTCACGTTCATCGAAGCGGCGACAGAGTGCGAGATCGCG
>CAYZGY010001222.1:0-2088 GCA_964478085.1 uncultured Planctomycetia bacterium | reverse complement strand
TTCGAGATCTCATCGACTCGATAGAGAAGGATCGAAAGCCGCTCGGCGACGTCTACTCGGCGCGTGCGGCGACCGAGATGATCGCGGCAGTTTTCGAGTCACACCGACAAGGCCGCCCCGTTCAGATGCCACTCGAGAATCGCGACAACCCGCTGTCGAAACTCTGATCGACGAATTCGAACGAGGATACCGTGTCTACCGCATTCCGTCGTCTCCTTCACACCCTCTTGGTTCTCGCCGTCGCTCTCCGCTTCGACGGAGCGATGGCTCAGACCGCCCCGCTCTTTCGTGCGATCGACCTCGACATCGGCGAATCGCGCGACGTCGAGCTCTCGAACGGGAAGACGGTTCGCGTCGAGCTCGTCAGCCTGCGCGAGAGCAGAGATCCGATCCGCGACGCGGTTCGGCGAGCCGCCGTGACCGTCGACATCGACGGCGAACGCACCTCGCTCGTCTCGGCGACGTACCGCCTCCCGCAGGTCATCGGTGAGGTACGCATCGACTGTCCCATCACGAGAGGCTATACCGAGAAATCGCGAGGTAACGACTGGGCTCTGGAGAAGGCCGCCCGATTGCGCCTCTGGCCGGCGAAGGGCCCCCTCCTTCGCCACGGCTCGTTCGTCTACCCGGCCAAGCAGCGCTGGTTCGCGAGCGACACGCAGATGGCGAACGTGCCGACCTTCGTCGATGCCGGCGAGCAACCCGGCTCGAGATCGGTCTACTACCACTACGGGCTCGACGTCGGTGGCGTCGAGGGTCGCGTCGACGTCGTTGCCGCGACGAACGGGCTCGTCGTTTCGTCCGGACTCGAGCGCCTCGATGGACATGCCGGCACGCCTGTCCGACCGCGCTACGACGTCGTCTACCTTCTCGACGAGCGCGGCTGGTACTACCGCTACAGCCATCTTCTATCGATCGACAGGCACATCCGCCCCGGCGCTCGAGTTCGGCTCGGCCAGAAGATCGGCGTCCTCGGCAAAGAGGGCGGAAGCGGGGGCTGGTCGCATCTCCACTTCGACATCTCGTCGAAGCAGCCCTCCGGGAACTGGGGAATCCAAGAGGGATACGCGTTTCTCTGGGAGGCATATCGCCGCGAGCATCGACCGAAGGTCATCGCCGTCGCGAGACCGCACCACGTCGCTCGAACAGGTGAACGTGTCGACCTTCACGCGAGCCGCTCGTGGACCGAGGACGGCAAGCCCCCGCGCATCCATTGGCGTTTCTCGGACGGGACGTCGTCGACGAAGACTCACGTGTCTCGTGTCTACGAGAAGCCCGGTCAGTACAGCGAGATCCTGCGCGTCGAGGACGCCTCGGGAAACGTCGCGTACGACTTCGCCGTCGTGCAGGTCTTCGACCGTGAGAGGCCGAAGCGTCTCTTGACGATTCACGCGGCCTACTCGCCGACCATCGACGTGCGCGCCGGAACGGAAGTGACCTTCGCCGTGCGCTCGTTCGGAGCCTCGACCGGGGAGATCTGGGACTTCGGCGACGGCAGCCCGAAGGTGACCGTGCGATCGGATGGCAACAAGAAGAAGCTCGCCAAGGACGGCTACGCACTGACGACTCACACCTTCGCGAAACCCGGCGACTACATCGTCCGCGTCGAACGGGCGCTGGTCGACGGCCAAAACGCGATCGCGCATCTTCACGTCCCGGTACGAGAAGGCTCCTTTCCTCGATCGACACTCGATGCCAAGAAGATCGAAGCACGGACGCTTCCCCCACTCGTCATCGACCGGAAACCCGTAAAGGCCCACACGCAGGGACTCCTCCTCACGAAGGACGGGCTGTTCGTCACGGCGCGTCGCGACGACGTGAAGCCGCGCCGATCGCTCCTGCTCTGGCTTCGCGGAGACACTCGACAGAAGATCGAGTCCTGGACGAAGATTTGGGACGTGACCCCGACGAGCCTTCCGCCGGGCTGGGAAAACGGCCTCGATCACCCGGGCGGCCTGGACAGCGACGGCGAAAACCTCTGGATCCCACTCTCGCACAGCCGACGCGACGGCAAGACTCTCCTTCGTCAGTTTTCGATTCGCGCACTCCTCGAAACCGGCGAAGCCGCGCCGCGAACGACGATTACCC
>CAYZGY010001221.1:0-2093 GCA_964478085.1 uncultured Planctomycetia bacterium | reverse complement strand
CCGGAGGAACCGGTGAGTCGACTCCGCTCGAGTTTGTTTCCGAACGGATCATGCCGCGCTCGAAAATTCCTCCCGAAATCAACTCGAGTGGGTTTGCAGCCACGGTTCCTCCGGGGTTGCAAACACTCTCGAGTGTCGCGATGGGTCGTCGCGATTCGACGTCATCTCGATACCGGGCACCTCTTGACGTACGCGTCGCCTTCAGCGTTTCCCCGAATCACTCGCCGACGAACACCCGAAACAGCTCCCACAACTCCCGCCCCGCTACCGCCCAACCGAAAAGACCGCCGACGATCGTAGCGTAGGTAGCCGCCCAGGCCCGCTCGAACCAAGTCGGCGGAGCATCGGATGCAGCGGAAGCGAGCGAATCCGACTCGAGACCGACGCATCGCACGACCGAGGCGGCGATCTCCCGCGTGATCAACGGGCCGATCGATCGGTCGAATCGGAATGGCTCTTTGGGGTCGTTCAGCGCGGTCATCAGCGCCCGGTCTCCCTCTCTACCCGAAGGTCGAGGCGGAGACCGGGCGATTGCGGAGAATCTCGACTCTTACCGGGAGGCGCCGTCGAGGCTCTCTCGAGTCTCTAACTAATGACTCGTGAGGTAGTTGCGCATACCCTCGGGACTCGCGTCCATCGGGTCGGCGCCCTCTTCCCAATCCGCGGGGCAGACCTTGCCGTCGTTCTCGGCGACGAACTGGAAGGCGCTGAGCGTGCGCAGGGCTTCCTTGGCCGAGCGGCCGACGGGCAGGTTGTTGATCGTCGCGTGCGCGACGACGCCGTTCGGATCGATGAGGAAGAGGCCGCGCAGCGCGACACCAGCACCCGCGAGGACCCCGTAGTCTTCCGCGACACTCTTGTTGAGGTCGGCGAGGAGCGGGTAGTTGAGCGAGCCGCCGAGGCCGCCTTCTTCGTGCTTCGTCTCGACCCTAGCCTTGGGGACGAACTGCGAGTCGACCGAGATGCCGAAGAGCTTGCAGTTCTTCTGATCGAAGGTCTCCGCGCTCTTCGAGAAGCTCAGGACCTCCGTCGGACAGACGAACGTGAAGTCGAGCGGGTAGAAGAGGAGGCAGACCCACTGGCCACGGAAATCGGAGAGCTTGAAGCTCGAGATCTCACCCTTGAAGTAACCCTGAAGCTCGAAGTCCGGGGCTTCCTTGCCGACGACGATGCCGTTTTCACTCATTGGCTTCTCCTGGAAATCATGAAGCGGTTCTTACGTTCTATCGTTTCTACCAAGACGGAAATGCGTGGTTCGGGGATCCGCGAGAGCGTGCGAGAGTCGGCTCTCAGCGGCATTCCTCACAGCGTCCCGTGAAGTGGATCGAGAAATCGTCGATCTCGAATCCGCAATCGTGGACGCTCGGGACCGGCACGCGCCGATCGGACGCCAACTCGACGTCGGCGACCTCGCCGCACGACGAGCAGACGAAGTGATGGTGTCGATCCGTGCGTGGATCGAAGCGAGCCGCCGACCCGGGATGCTCGACCTTGCGGACGAGTCCCACCTGGACGAAGGTGTCGAGGACACGGTAGACCGTCGGACGCGACACGCCGGGCATCTTGGACTGGACCGACTCGAAGACCATGTCGGCCGTCGGGTGATCGGTGCGGCCTTCGAGGCTCTCGAAGATCGCGCGGCGCTGAACGGTCAGGGTGAGACCGTGCGCCTGGAGGGTGTCCTCCAGCTTCTCGCGGCCGGCGTGTGTGTGTTTCGCGTTCGAGTCCTGCATGGGTCGAATCGAGAATTTAGTACGAACGAGAACTTTTTGCAACTCTTTCCGTTTGGAAACACCCCTTTCGACGAAACGCGATCCGCCGGGGCGACAAGAAGAGATGAGCCCGCGAAAGCCGTCCCCGAATCATCATGACCACCCGCGCGATAGTCCAGAAAGTCGCCCTCGCCACGCTCCTCCTCGGAGCGCTTCCGATCTGTGCCGAAGTGCAGCTCGTCTGGTCTCTCCGACTTCCGACGCGCGCGACCGCGTTCGCTCCGATCGATCTCGAGCACGCCCAGGTCGGTCACGACGGCAACGGCGGTGACTGGGCCGGCGATCGAATTCCTGTGCGCCGCCTCATCGTTCTTGATCGAC
>CAYZGY010001220.1:0-2095 GCA_964478085.1 uncultured Planctomycetia bacterium | reverse complement strand
CCGCGATCCGGTCGGTGACACCCAATAGCTCGGGAATGTACGAGCTCACGAAGAGCACCGCTTTTCCTTCCGCGGCGAGCTCGCCCATCAATCGGTAGACCTCGACTTTGCTACCGACGTCGATGCCTCGGGTCGGTTCGTCGAGAAGGAGCACGTCCGCGGATTGGTGGAGAAGGCGAGCGATAGCGACCTTCTGTTGATTGCCGCCGGAGAGATCCGAGACGGATTGAGAGGGACCGAGACACTTGATCTTCACCCGCTCGATCCACCGACTGACCACACTTCGTTCACGTCAGAGGGAAACTACGCCGCGTTTCGAGACGCTGCGAAGATCCGAAAGCGTGACGTTCTCGGCGATGGTCGAGGAGAGTGCCAGCCCTTCTCCCTTGCGGTCTTCACTCAAGAGACCGACACCCTGACGGAGGCGAAGATCCGGTCGTGCGCGACGCGCGCTCACGGAGAGCTGTGCGTCCAAGACGGTCACTTCACCGGACTTCACGGGATCGAGTCCGTAGATGGCTCGAAGCGTCTCGGTTCGGCCCGCGCCGATCAGTCCCGCGATGCCGAGTATCTCGCCGCGATGGAGCGTCAGGGAGACACCGTTCGGAAGAGACTCGCCACAGAGCGAATCGAGCTCGAGGATCGGTTCGCCGTGTTCGTGGGGGACGATCGGAAACAGCTCTTCGAGCGAGCGTCCGACCATCAAGGAGATGATCGTGTCCGTGTCGACGTCAGCGATGCTCCCCGTGCCGACCGTCTCACCGTTCCGGAGCACGGTGTAGCGATCGGCGACTCGAAAGACCTCGTCGAGGAAGTGGCTGATGTAGATCACGCCGACGCCTGAGGACTTGAGTCGGGCGATGACGTCGAAGAGGCGCTCGGTATCCTTGCGTGTCAGCGAGCTCGTCGGCTCGTCGAGGACGATGATCCGTGCGTCGCAGGTCAACGCGCGAGCGATCTCGACGACCTGTTGCTCGCCGACCGACAGATCGGAGACCAGCGTGCGAGGGTCGATCTTCTCATGTCCGAGGAACGCGAGCGCTTTGCGCACCTCCGCTTCGTGCTCGGATCGCTTCACGAGGCCGGAACGGTGCACCTCGGCGCCCAGAAAGACATTTGCCTCGACGCTGAGGTCGGGCGCGAGGTTGAGCTCCTGGTAGATCATGCCGACGCCTGCGGCCCGGCCGTCGAGCGGACCTGAGGGCGCGTACGGCTCTCCGGCGAGCGTGATCGATCCGTCGTCCGGTCGATGTGCGCCCGAGAGCACTTTCATCAGCGTGCTCTTACCTGCGCCGTTCTCGCCGATCAGAGCGTGTACCTCGCCCGCGTGAACGTCGAGATCGACACCGCCGAGCGCGACCGTCGGGCCGAAGCGCTTGACGACTCCGGTCATGCGAAGCTGCGGAGGCCGAGTCTCCTCGGTGGACGCGTCGCTTACTTGAGCCACTTCGAGAGATCGGGCGAGTGCAAGTCGACCATCGCCGGTTCCTTCATGTTCTCGGGTGTGGCGACGACGACGCCCGTGTCGACGTACTCGGGGAGCTTCTCCCCGTTGATGACGGAGACTAACGACTTCACTCCCAAGTAGCCCATCTTGATCGGGTTCTGAAGCACGAGCCCCTGAATGTGGCCCTTCTCGAGCCCGGTGACGAGCTTCTCGCTCGCGTCGAATCCGATGAGCTTGATCTCGCCCGCGAGGTCGGCTTGCTCGAGAGCGCTGAGCATGCCGGCAACCGAAGACTCGTTCGGGCAGAAGATCGCCTGCGCCTCACTCGTGAAGCGGGTCAGGAGGTTTTGCGATTTTTCGAAGGCTTCCTGCTCCGTTGCGCCGGCGTACTGATTGTCGGAGATGAGCTCGATGTCCGGAAACTTCGATTTGAGACGATCGGTGAAGCCCTTTTCGCGCTGCTCCGTGCTTTCCGAGCCGACCATGTATCTCAGCAGGATCGCCTTGCCTTTCCCTCCGAGCACTTCGCCCAGTCGGTCCGCCGCGAGCTCGCCACCGTGGTAGTTGTTCGTCGCGACGTACGACGCGAAGTCGACGCCGGCCTTTCCGTCGAGGCCACTGTCGATGACGATGACGGGTCGATTCGCT
>CAYZGY010001219.1:0-2102 GCA_964478085.1 uncultured Planctomycetia bacterium | reverse complement strand
GATCAAGTCCCCCCCAACAATAGGGCGGTCAGGGCGCAGAAAACGTCGGGTGTTCGACCTCGACCAGTTAGCAGCCCGTTGAAGAAGTGCTTCAAGTGGACAAGCGAGACGATTCGACTCCTTCAACGGGCTGCTAGGGTGCTGAACGAACATTTGGAAGCTGATATGCCGCCGCCTTCGTTCACGAAATTCGAGCAGCCGCGCGGTCGTTGAGCGAGCTGTCCGAACGCGGCCGTTTGGTCCCTGAGATCGGACGGTCCGACGTAAGAGAATTGATCGACGGAAACTACCGACTGATTTACGAGCTCACGGCCGACGCGGTAACTGTCGTCGGCGTCATTCACGGAGCACTCGACCTCGCCAAACTCTGGCGGCGTGATCCGCGCTAACGCGAGGAGCGTCGGCAGCCCCTCACTTCTTCGACGACGTCGACCTTCGCGACTTCCTCTTTTTCTTCTTCCCGTCGTCCGGAAGCTTCGCGCCCGATTTTTTGAGCCAGGCCTGCACCTCTCGGGTGAAGCGGTAGGGCTCGAACATGAACATGTAGGCGCCCGAGGATTTGAACTTCGCGGTGTAGGAGCCTTTGAAGAACTTGGCGACGCGGCTCATTTGGTTGATGGGTGTCCAGGGGTTGCGCTCGCCCATGATGACCATGACAGGGAGTCGTGGCGTCTTTTTGAAGACCTTGGCGAGAGTCCACTTGCTGTCCTTCATCACGCGTTGGCCGCCGGCCATCTGGTAGAAGAAGCGCATCGCGCCGATCTCGGGGCTGGCGGGATTGGCGAAGGCGACGTTGCCGAGCGCTCGGGCCATGCCGCCGGCCTCGTCGGCGTCGGCGGGCTCGTAGGTGGGCTTTCCGTTCTGCTTGATCAGGAGGTTGTCGACACCGTTGACGACTTCGGGCGACTTGCGGCGCCGTCCCTCACGCTTGACGTTCGAGAGCGCGTCGCTGTAGTTCGACCCGGCGAACTCGGGGTTGATCAGGAGCAGGTGACTGACCGCCTTCGGAAACTTCGCCGCCATCGAGATGCCCTGCGTGCAGGCGTCGGGCGTGTGCCCAAGGACGGCGTACTTCTCGAGCTCCGCGTCCTCGAGGACCTTGCCGAGCGCCTCGCTGAGGATCTCCGTCGGATAGATGATCGTGTTCGAGTTGGCGTCGCGCTTGAGTCCCTTGAAGTCGCCGATCTGCGGCATCGTGGCGTAGTAGACGCGACAGAACTCCTCGATGCCGTGGAAGTACGGGCGGAAGTAGTCGGGCTCGTAGCCACGCGTGGGAAGAACGAGCAGCGGGTAACCATCCTTGCGACCCGCGACCTTCATCTGCACCGTGACCTCGACGCCGCCCGTAGCCACGACGGTCTTGCCTCGGCCTTCTCCGTCCTCGTCGTCGTCGACCTCCTCCTCGATGCGCTTCTCGATCGAGAAGTTCGACTTCGCGACACTCCACCACTTGAGCCAGTCCTCGACGTTGTCGCGAAAGTACTGACCCGAGAGCGTCTCGAGCGCGTGACGCGTGAAGAGCCACTCCTTGTACATCTTCGACTTCTTCTTCTCGATCTTCTTGAGATTCATCACGAGAAGCTCGACGCTCCCCTTGTCGGGGTAAGCGAGCATGCCCTGGATGGCCGCGAGACGAACGCTCTCGAGCTTGTCACCGTAGGCCGTCTTGATCCAACCGAGCATACGCTGATCAGGATCGAGCTGCTTGCACGTCGGGAGGACGAGCGCGAAGTACTCGACGCCGCGCTTCTTGCGCAGGAAGAACTTCGCTTCCTGGATCTTCTTGTCGTCGCTCTCGCCGTGATCCTTCTCGAACTGCTTGCGGACCTTCCAGATCACCGAGTAGATGATCGCTTCCTTCGCGTTCGCCTTCCCTTTGCTCTTGAGGATCTTCTCGATCTCCTCGTAGGCCTCGTCGTCCGTCGCCTTGAGGAGCGCCTCATACGCGCCCTCGCGCACGAACCAGTCGTATTTGAGCGGATCGCGCGGCGCGACCTTGTCGAGGAACGCGAAGATCGTCTTGAGACCCCTCGCCCCCGCGGCGTCGATCTGACGCAGGGCGTCCTGACGCATCTTCGAGAACTCCGAGCCGATGTTCTCGT
>CAYZGY010001218.1:0-2116 GCA_964478085.1 uncultured Planctomycetia bacterium | reverse complement strand
GCTTGTTCGCCCTCCCTCCTTGGTCGGCCTCACCCTTGCCACACCGAGAGCTACGGACGCCTCGCGACGAAGCCTGCTGAGAAGCTCGGGCTAACGGGAGCTCGTCGGCGACGGCAGCTTCGTCGCGGCGCTCGGGGGCCTTTGGCAGATCACGTGGTGCTTGAGCTTCGGGAATCGGTCGTGCAGGCGGACCTCGAACTCGCCGCCGTACTGAACGCCGCGGATCGAGATCTCGCGGGCGCTGTCGTCGACGTGCTGCCAGACTCCGAAGGACGAGTCCGGGCGGCTCTTCTTGACCACGGTGATCCAGCAGCGCTCGCCTTCGACGGCCGGAAGCGCACGATCGATTCGAACCTCACGAGCACCTTCACGGACGTACTGCCGTTGGCCCTATTCGGAGTCGGGCGAGCCCTTCTTCGCGATCGTGATCCAGTACTTCTCTCCAGGAACGGCGGCTAGCGCTTCGTCGAATCGCACGGTGAGGCGGTCGCCCTGCCGGCGTCCCGCGCACGATCGAGAGTCATCTTGCGGGCACCGCCGATCTGCCCACGTGCTCGGCGCCCGGAGGGCTTCACCGTGACGTTGACGCGAACGCGTGCGACGACGTGGTAGGGGAGGCGCGAGTAGCCATCGTGGAGTCGCACTTCGCACACGCCTGCGATCTTCGCCGGCGGCAGGACGATTTCACGCGCGCCGTCGGCGACGTATCGCCAACGACCCCAAGCGCGATCGTCGGCCTTCTTTTCGACGATCGTGATCCAGTACCGTTCGCGTTGAGCAGCGTCAATCCTCTCCGCAGCTCGTGTACGACTCGCAACCCAGATCGTTTACCGAATCGACCGGGTCCGGCCCACAAGGTAGTGAGGGACGCCCCGGTGCGGCGGGCTCGGGGCCTCCGGTGAAGAGGTGTGCGAGGAGGTAGACGCCGTCGCTGAGGTCGACGTTTCCGTCGTCGTTCGAGTTCGCGGACTCCATGCAGGTCGGCGCCGGCCCTCCCGTGAACAGGAAGTTGAGGATGAAGATGCCGTCGGCGATGTCGAGCACGCCGCTGTCGTTCGGGTCTCCGCGGTTGAATCCTCCTGTCTTGACCTGTCCGACCTCGAGCGTGTACGTCGCGTTCGACTCGAGCGAGTCGATGAAGTCGCCCGTGCAACCGCCGTCCGAGAGGCTGAGATTGAGCGTGTACTCGCCGTTCGAGTCGACCGTGAGCTGGATGATCTCGGCCGTCTGGTCGTCGATCGTCGCGTCGGACCCCTCGGGCTGGTCGATGATCGTCCAGAATCGCGTCAGCTCCTGCGTGCCTCCGTTACCGTCGGTCGACTGGCTCGAGTCGACAGTGACGGTCACCGTGTCTCCTTCGAGTGTCGTATTCGCAGGGCCGTCGATGACGACTTCGGGCTCTCGGTTGAAGCAGATCTCGCACGACGCCGCGACGCAGCTGTAGTTGATCACCTCGATGACGAGATCTTCCTCGGGAGGCGAGTCGACGAGATACTCGGTTTCATCTCCGTCGACGACGTCCACCTCTTCGCCGTTGACGACGATCGAGAGGGGTTCATCTTCGGCGTCGAACGGATTTTCCCACGTGACGAGGACGTTGCCGTCGAAGTCGCGCGTACACGTGACGCAGCGGACGTGCTTGTCTTTCGTCGGGATTTCGCAAACCGAGAGATCGCTGATCTCGAGCGCCGATTCGGAGAGACCGATCGCGACCAGGAAGAGTCCGTGGTCGAACTCCTCGTCAACGTTGACTCCGAGGCCTGTCTCGTGCTTCCACGTCGCGAGGTAGTCCTCGGGTTCGTCATCGTCGGCTGGGTAGATCTTCATCTGGAGCGTCAAGGGGCCGGAGTCCGGATCTCCATCGAGATCGAGGATGACGGTGTACGGCACGCCGGATTCGGTCAGGAGTCCGCCAGGAAGCCTCGGGTCCGACGGACCCAGAGGATCGTTTTCCTGGAGGCAGAACGAGCGAGTGTCGGGGTGAACATGGTCGCAGTCACGGTCGAGATTATGGGGACAGTCGAAGCTGATCGTGAATCCCATGCCACCGGCCATCGTCTCCGGGCCGATGTCGATCGTTCCCGCTTCTTCGTCGAAGAAGTGATGCTGCTCGACG
>CAYZGY010001217.1:0-2122 GCA_964478085.1 uncultured Planctomycetia bacterium | reverse complement strand
CGGCGTCTTGCAGACCGTGCACGAGTGCGCCGAAACGATCGATGTCGTCCTCGCCAACGCCCATCTGAGACGCGAGCTGCCGCGTCGACAGTCCACCGTGTCGCCGCACGTGCGAGAGCACGTCCGTCTCATCGGGAAATCCGGAATAGCGAAACGTCCCGCCGCGGGACGAAGTGCTCCTGGAGGCCTTCGATCTCGCAACGGGACGTCTGGTTTTTCGGGCGGGCTTCTCCCGCCCTCGTTTTCTCTTCAAAACTCGGGATACCTCTCGAGGGACCTGGGTCCCCCCCCCGGAGAAAATACCGAGCGAGGGACCCGCTAACTGATGTTCTTGATAATCGCAACGAGTGGCAAGAACAGCGAGATAACGATGAATCCGACGATGAGTCCCATGCTGACGATGAGCAGGGGCTCGAGGAGACTCGACATACCCTCGACGGCGACGTCGACATCGGTCTCGTAGTTGTCGGCGATCTTCATCATCATCTTGTCGAGCTCACCGGTCTCTTCACCGACGTCGATCATGTTCACGAGAAGCTCGTCGAAGATGCCCGACTGACGCATCGGCTCAGCGATGGTGTCACCCTCACGGATACTGTTGTGAACCTCATCGATCGCCGAAGCGATGACCACGTTACCCACAGCATCCTTGACGATGCGGAGCGCTTCGAGAATCGGAACACCGGATGCGATGAGGGTTCCGAGGGTTCGGCAGAAGCGCGCGACTGCTGATTTCTTGAGGATGTTACCGAATACCGGCATTTTCAACTTCAAAGCGTCGAGAGCCCTCTCACCCTTCTCGGTGCGGGCGATGAGCCTGTAGACGACCATGAAGAAGATCGGGATGCCCGGGATCAGGTACCAGTAGGCCTTGAGCAGGTTACTGGTCGTGAGCAGCATCTGCGTCGGAAGAGGCAGATTCTGCCCGATGTCCTCGAACATCTTTTTGAACGCCGGGACGACGAACACCATGATCACGATCAGAATCACGACCGCGACCGAGATGACCGCCGTCGGATAGATCATCGCGCTCTTGACCTTCTTCTTGAGCGCCTCGGACTTCTCCATGAAGGTCGCGAGACGACGAAGAATGACGTCGAGAACACCACCGGCCTCGCCGGCCTTGACCATCGAAATGTACAGCTTGTCGAAGGTCTTCGGATACTTCGAGAGAGCCTCCGAGAAGGTCGATCCCTGCTCGACCTCCTCCGCGACGGCCTCGAGCTGATCCTTGAACCTTCCGGGCTTCTGCTGCTCCTCGAGGATCTTGAGGCTACGGACGATCGGAAGCCCTGCGTCCTGCAGGGTCGAAAGCTGCGTGGTGAAAGTCGTGACCTGAGCCGGCTTGACGTTGTCGAAGAGGGCGAAGCCCTTCTTCTTCTTCTTCTTGTCGGCACCAGCACCACCCGCGGGCGCAGCTCCGCCCTTCTTCGGGGCGATGCGCGTCGGCTTCAGACCTTTCTGACGGATCTGCTTGATCGCGTCGTCCTTGGTCGAAGCGGTGACGTCACTCTTGACCTTCTGACCGTTGCTATCGACCGCTTCAAATGCGAAGACGGGCATACAACGCTCCTCCTAACATCCCTACTTGCTTCAAGTGTGCCTGCTTGCTTCTCACAAGACAGCGGCTGGAACGGACCAGACTTCGGCACGTCTCCCGGAACTTCGCTTCTCTCGATTCCCACAGCTCTTACGGAAGCTGTAAGACCGAGACATCACACTCCGCGACAACCGATACGTGTCAGCGGAGACGAATGAGCGGCCCGCAGTTAATCTCCCAAGACCGAAATCTTACGAGGTGCTGAGCCCTGTAAGACTCGGCAGAAAACGATGATACACAAAACGGGGTGAGTTCCAAACTCCAATCCGAGGGCCCGGATGGGCCAGAAAACCCACCAGAGAACAAACTTAGCGAATCATACCGGCTCGCCGGTGCGAACCTTGAAACCTTGCTGGTTGGGGTGAATCGATCGCGAAGCGATCGAGAGGGGGCTTCCCGAAAGCCCCCTCGAGCTTTTTTCTACTCGTCTGTCGCAGTACCAAACTCCGCGATGATTCTCACCCCGGTGCTGGTTGGGGTGAATCGATCGCGAAGCGATCGAGAGGGGGCTTCCCGAAAGCC
>CAYZGY010001216.1:0-2124 GCA_964478085.1 uncultured Planctomycetia bacterium | reverse complement strand
AGGAATCACGTCACGACTCGGGTTCGAGGAACGATCATTCGAGGAACGATCATTCGAGGAACGATCATTCGAGGAACGATCATTCGAGGATCGATCACTCAAGGAACGATGCCGGGGGGACGGTTCGCTAAGTTGAGGTTGATAGTCCCAGAATCGGAGGCTGTCGAACGATGACACAATCGTCACAGGCTACTTTTCGAAGAGCTGCTCCGTGGAAAGCCAATGCTACCCAGCCAACGGAGCTCAAGAAAAAGGAGCGTGCAATGCGCGTTGGGAGACTCGCGAGTCTGAATATCATTCCCCTGTTACTGATGGCCGTCGTGTCATCGGTTCTTGTCGCAGCGGACGCTCCGAACGGCGTGCGTCAACGCCCCGACGCGGCCGCTCTGAAGCGTGCGCTCATGGAATTGCCCCCCGAGCAGATCCGCTTCATGCATCTCACACCGGGAAACGGCATCAACGAGAGCAAGGTCCTCCCGCTGACGCTCGAATCGAAGCACACCCACCTCTTCCAGCAGCCATTTGCGACGGGGCGCGAGGATGGGGGACCACAGGGTGGCGGCGCGGATATTTCGGAGTTCCAGATCACGCAGATCCACTACGAGACCTTCGACTGTAGCGACGGCCGCGCGACCGAAATCGACGCGTTCTGCGAGGGTGACTGCAACATGCTCGAGCTCGTGTGGACCGAGACCACGCAGCACACCGAGGTCGAAGTCTTCGTCAACGATGGGATCGACCCTGTCGAGGTCATCGTTATCGACGAGGCAGGCCCCGTGCGGGTCAACGCCGTCCCCGGCCTCTCGGCCGACCTGCTCGCGGGGGGTCCCGCCGAGAACAGCTGTCGTCTCGTTCTACCCGCTGGTGAGCATTCGATTCGTATCGAGGAGCTCGACTCGGGAACGACGGCGGTGATGACCTTCGAGGTGCTCTCCGAGCCGCCCCCCTTCTGCGCGATCGAGAACCTCTCTTGCGACCAGGGCGGTCCGAGCTCGGAAGACGGTGCGTCGTGCATCCTTCGTCTCTCGATGAGCGCGAACGCCACCTTCGACTTCTACAACTACGTCCTCGAGATCAACGGAACGCCGATTCTCCAGCCTTTCGACGTCCCTCACGGTTTCCCGACCGTCGCGCTCGGTGGCGCGCCGACGGCGACCTACCGCCTGGGCGCGATTCCCGGCGTCAACTCCCGTGACGAAGACGGGGTCGAGGACGCTACGGCACGCTACGTGGGCTGCCTGACCTTCGCGCCGGACACCTGTGATCTCGATTGCGCCAATCCTCCGTGCGCCGACCTCACCAACGTCGAGAGCACGCAGTGGCTCTTCGATACGCCCGACTCGACGACGGGCTCCTTCACGATCTGGGAGAGCGGACGTCAAGGTGCCGACACCAATGAAGACGGAACGCCGGACGAGACGCCGTACCCCGACGGGATCAACCTCTTCTTCGACGGCGAGCTCGACCCCGCCGCTCCGCTCGTCTCGACGGCGACCGACGGTTTCCCCAACTTCGCGATTCGCGCGGACCAGACCGCTGACGTCGAGATCATCGTCGGCGTGCAACCGATCTGCGACGAGACCGCGGGCGATGCCGGGCTAGGCCTGACGAAAGAAGATGCGCTTCTTCTCGTCCCCGGAGCGACGCCGAACGCCACTCCGGTCGTCGCGCAGCCGGTCTACACGACGGACGAGGACCTCAATGCGACGATCCTGTGGGACAACGACTCGCCTTCGGCTTGGTGGATCCCGTTCGTGTTCCGCATCGACGCAGAGGGCGCCGTCGAGGCCGCGATCATCTTCGGTTACATCAACGGATTCACCGGCGCCCTCGAGTTCCGCTCGGGTGCCGGTGTGGAAGGTGTCGGTCTCCCGCCGGCTTTCCCCGGTGGGTACAACCCGGACACCGATCTTCTCGCGTTGACCTTCCTCCAGTACAGCGAGGACGGCTACCTCTACGCGTCGGACCTCATCGTCGCGACCCCGGCGGTGGATACGGACGAGGACGGAATCTTCGATCACGAGGACAACTGCCCCGAGATCGCCAACGAGTTCCAGGACGCCGAGGACCCGGACGGCGTCGGCGACGAGTGCCACAACTGCCCGCAACACGCGAATCCGGATC
>CAYZGY010001215.1:0-2131 GCA_964478085.1 uncultured Planctomycetia bacterium | reverse complement strand
AATCGTGGGGCCGAAGAGCCGACTCACCGTGAGTGATGAGAAACCCGGGCTAGGAGAGCATCTTCCGCGTTTGATATCGCGCGCGACATCTTGAGCCTCACCGCGTTCGTCCCGAAGGAATCCGTCCCCGGCGAGAGCGACGTCGGTGAGGAACCGGGAACGTCGCTCGACGCCAGGGCTCGCCCCTTGGCTGCAGTCCGCGGGGCTACGGAAGTCAGGTTATCGTGAGCGGTCAGGAGAAGCCAGAGCGTGCAGACTCAGTCTCGTAGCGAGAACTTCTCCTTTGGTGCACCCAGCATTTCGCGGGCTATCTCCATCCGGTTCTTCTTCCTCGGAAGCGGTGGCCGTGGTGGAGATGGTCGCCGAAGATTCTTCGCCTCCCACATCGCCAAGCTCAACGCAATCACGGTGTCGTCGTGCAGGCCGGACGGGCTCGACATCTTCACGTTGCCAGCGTCACTCACGCTGTATTCGTATGCTTCGAGTTCTTCGACGAGCACGGGTTCGATCTCAACTTTCGGCAGCAAGACCTGTTCCTTCTCGAGCATGAGCGCGAGGTGATTGATGATGTCGGCTTTCGACTTCTGAGTCAGCGGATAAGGTTCGGCGAAGCAGCTACCGACTCGCAGCGCTTCGTAAATCGGCTCTCCAACTCCAGTCGAATCAACCAATACCCGACAGTGATGATACTTGTCGAGCGTCGCACGAATTCTCGCGACTTGAATCTCCCAATCGACGCGATTGAACCTGTCGAGCGCGACGACTTCCTTTTTGTGATTCACGACGACGAGCGCGGTGTAGTCTTCGACTTTCGCGAGGTCGAGACCGGCGCAATAGCTCTCTTCGTGGGTAGGCTCCTTGAAGCAACCCGTCGCAGCCTCTCGAACGCGACGAAAGACCTGGCCGGCGCCTTCGACGAACTTGGCTTCATACTCTTGAGCGAAGACTCGTTCAGGAATTCGCGCACGTTCTTCTTCGATGAGAGAGGCGTCGAGCAGAGGCGACGTCGACGACGGGTAATTCCAACTCTGGAAATCATCGTCTCGACCTTGGCCGCGGATGTAGAGTTCGTAGAAGTAGTTTTTCCCAAGCGGCGTTGAGATCAAGAGCGCCCAGCCCCGCTTGTCGATGAGTCGTTGCGAGAGATGGCTTTGCCAGATCAAAGGTTTGAGTCGTGAGGCTTCATCGACGATTAGCCAGTTCAAGCCTTCGCCAAGAAGCGAAACGGGGTTGTCCGCCGACTTCGCTCTGATCTCCGAAACCCCACCTGACATGTTGCGAAGAAGAATGCGGCGCTCGTTCTCTTTGACAGAGATCAGTCGATGACGAAGGTGCTTCATCGCTGCGAGTTGAATCTCACGAAAAACTCGATCCGCCAAATCGTACGTCGCACTACAGACCCAGCCGACGCTCCGCTCCGCAGGCTCCATCGCAGCGGCGAGACCTTCCATGGCGCTGCACCAAGTTTTCCCCCACCGAACTCCGCATGCCACGACGCGACGTGAGGCCGTGGAGTTATGAATCTCCCACTGGCCGAGATGCGGTTGGTAGCCGAGGTCCTCAAAGAACGCCTTCTTGTTGAAGCGCACCTTTCTCTTCTTCGTCATTCTCCCTCTCGTCGTCATCGACAGTTGTCCAGCGATCGAACTCGCGCCTGATCGCATCCTCGACGCTCAGGGCTGTTCGGTCGGACGGCTCACCTCGCACCAGTCGTTCACCTTTAATCGACAGATCCAAAGCACGGACGGCATCCATCGCCGAGTCAATCGACATCGCCTTCAGAGCTTCCAGCGCCTTTCCCTGAATCACCCGGAGCGACTTCAGATGCCGCGTGTTCATTTGCTCGAGCGACTCGAGTGTCTTCTGCTCACTTGCTGCACGAGCTTTCGTCTCGAGTGCCTCAACACGGTCCTGCCAGCGCTCTTTCGCCGCGAGCTTCGTCACTGCACGCTTGGTCACGCCGAACTTCGACGCCACGGCTTGATAGCTTCGCCCAGGCCCCAGCGCGACATACGCCTCGAAGGCGTCACTCGGTAGCTTCCCAGCCATGTATCAGCCCCGTTCCGTCGAGTCTTCTGGGTTCGCGGTACCAGCTCCGGCCAACTCGACGAAATGGCCACGGCGTTCCAGT
>CAYZGY010001214.1:0-2132 GCA_964478085.1 uncultured Planctomycetia bacterium | reverse complement strand
GCGGGTGGGGTTGGACGACAGCGCGGAGACGACACGGTACACCGCGGTGACCATCCTTGTCACCGCCAACGACAGCGACCCCAACGGCGACGCGCTCCAGGTGACGGCGGTGAGCGACGCGACGAACGGCAGCGCGTTGCTCGCGGGCGCGGGCGCGGTGCTCTACGAGCCCGACCCCGACTTCACCGGCGCGGACGCCTTCGAGTACACGGTGTCGGACGGGCGGGGCGGCACGGCGAGCGCCTCGGTGTCGGTGACGGTGCTCGACGGCGAGCCGCCGGAGCCGGTCGTCGGCCTCGATGGCACGCTCTTCGCGCCACTCGACGAGGAAGGTCGGGCGCGCTTCGACCAGGCGCTCACTCCCGGTGCGGACGGGGCGCTGCCGCCCTTCCTTTACCGTCCCGGGGGCGTCAGCCTGGCGGAGTTCGGCGGCGGTGTTCTGGTGCGCTTTCCCCAGGGAGCGCGGCTCGTCAGCACGGCGGCGGGCGAGGCGCTCCTGGCGGCCAGCTTCGCGGTGGAGTTCTCCGACGAATTCCCGCTTGCGCTCACCGATGAGCTCTCCCACGACGGCGCTTCGCGAAGCTTCCCGCTCGGCGCTCTGCAGCTGCAGGATCTCCTGCCGCTTCTGGGCGAGGATCCGGGTGCGGGCCTCGCGGTACGGCTCTACGACACGATCGACCTCGTGTGGAAGAGTGGTCGTATCGACCGCGACGGCATCCACGATGCGAAGTTCGAGCCCACGCAGGCGGGACTGCCGCTTCCCGTGCCGCCCGGCGCCTACAGTGATCTGACGCTCACCTTCTCGCGCAGCGAGGGCGTTTCGATCCCGTTCCACGGCACGTTCATCCTGCCGGACGGCTCGTCCGATCCTCCGTCCCTCGTCGTGCCTCCCTTCGCGCCGCTGTGGCTGCGGGTGCGGCCGGACGGCTCGATGGGGCTGTCGGGACGGGCCGTGATGCGCTTCGCGGCGGGCTCGGAGCTCGAGGTCGACGTGCGTCTCGACGACCCGCTGTACCGGCTCGAGATCGTCGCCAAGGGGCTCGGCACCCAGAACCTGCTGCCGATGAAGAGCGCTCTACCACCGGCCACCGCCTGTGTCCCACCGAGCGCCGAGATCGTCGGCGAGCTCGACAGGGCGCAGCGCTGCCTCGAGGCCGTCGGGGACGCCTATGGTCTCTTCGCTCGCTCCGTCCTCGCTGGCGCTGTCTCCTCGGGGGCGGCGGGCGCGGGCGTGGCAGTGCCACCCGGGGGCGCTGTCGAGCCTCCCTCGGCGACGGACCTGTCGATCGTCCTGCTGCGCGCCTGGACGCGGGTGATCGTCGGCGGCGCGGCGGGCGCTCTGCCTGAGAAGGTTATCGCGGCTCTCTACACGCGCATAGGGACGGCAGCGGCATCGCGCGACGATCCCGCGGGCGTCGCCCGGTATCTTCTCGAGCTCGAGGACGCGCGGACGGCCTGGAACGAGGCTGGCGAGCCGCCGCCATCGCTCGTCGAGGCGATCGAGACCGCCGACAAGGCGCTCAGCGAGCGGCTGGGGCGTCTGGGCAACGACACCTCGCTCCGGAGCTTCCGCGACTTGACCCAGCTCCTCGTGAGGATCCACGAGGTGCGCCTCGAGCTCGGTGAGGAGGACAGTTTGGACCACCTGAAGGGAGGAGTCCGCAACTTTGTCGACGGGTTCGGCGCCCGCCTCATCAACGAGCTCGACGTCAAGGCCAAAGTCTTCCTGCCCGCGAAGGGTTCTCCGATCGCCTCCCTCGGCCGCGCGGCAGCGTTCGATCGCGCCCGTTTCGTTCACGAGCTGTACGAACTCGCGGCGGTCTTCGACGTCGAGGACGCCTACGACGCTCTGCCGTTCTCCGAGGCGCTCGGCCAGCTCGCCTCGCGCATCTTCGGGCTCACCGTGGCCGCCTTCGAGGAGGCCGAGGCCCGCTCGGACTACTTCGCCGCTCAGATCGCGTTAGCTGATCTCATCGATCTCATCGCGATGGTCGATCTCGCGATCTTTCCAGGGGACAAGCCCGAGCTCGACGGCCTTCCGGACATCGCGGCCCTCAAGGGCCCTGGCGGCTACGTCGCCCGCCTCGGGGAGATCCTCGAGGCCGAGTTCGCGCGGCCACACACGGAGCGCC
>CAYZGY010001213.1:0-2135 GCA_964478085.1 uncultured Planctomycetia bacterium | reverse complement strand
GATACAAGCTGTCAGTGATCTGGATTTGTCCGTTATCGTCGACATAGGCGGCATCGAGGCAGTCGCTGCCGCCGCCGAGGAACAGATACCGCAGGATGTAGACCGCGTCGCTGATGTCCGAACCGACGCTCCGATTGACGTCGGATCGAGTGAAGGGCACGGTCTCGACGACGGTGACGCAGTCCGAACAGGTCACCTCGCCGTGCCGAGTGCGGAGCTCGAGGTCGTAGGATCCCAGCTCATCGAGAGGAACGAATTCCGCGATCAGAGAGCTCTGGACACGGACCTGGACATCGATCGCCTCGACACCGCCGAGAGCCACGCGCGTGTCCTCGCTCGTCGTAAATCCGCGGCCGGATATCTCGAGAGAGAAGGGAGCTCGAGCGGCGACGACGTTCGGCTCGACCGAGTCGATCGAGAGGTGGCTTTCCGTCAGGGAGAATCCGCTGATGACGTACGCCTCGCCGGCGTTCTCGGACGTCTCGTCGCGACCGTCCCCTCGCATCGCGTTCGAAAGCAGATCGGCAAAACCGTCCCCGTCGACGTCGCGTACCTCCATCGAATAGCTCAGGAGGTCGTCCGTTTCCGCGCCGACGACGAAGCGAATCTCGAGACCCGGGTGCGAGTCGGGATCTTGCGGGACGACTTCCGCCGGCAGCTTGCCGGGTCGACCGAAGACGATCGCGACCATGCCGCGGTCGACGCCCGATCCGGGCTCCGGACCCTCTCGGGGAGGCACGACCGTGGGCTCATCGTCCCAGTGGGGGATGCCGATGGCGAGGTCCTCGAATCCATCGTTGTCGAAGTCTCCGGCCGCGATCGTGTCTCCGAGGATGTCGCCACCGTATCGACCGTAAATCGCCGAGATGTGGGGACCGTCGGGAGACGGCGAGGCCAGGTCGATCGTTGTTCCACCGAGCTCGTCGTTCCAGTAGATCACGTGGGCGGCGCCCGCGGCCACCACCCCGTCCGTGTTGCTCGCCGTGAGAGAGCCGAGCACGAGCTCGGCGCGTCCGTCACCGTCGAGATCGACGCTCGAGATCTCTTCGCCGGTACGCGCCTGATTCTCGGCTCCGTAGATCGTCGTCAGTCGCGACGCGATCGAGTCGGGCAGGGGTTTCGAGAGGTCGACCTCCGCGGGCAGTCGGGAGAGCGCCGCGTCGTGATGGAGGACGTAGACCTCGCCTGCGCTGGGACGCAAGTTGGCGGGGCCGTCGGCGGAGCCGAGGCTGTGGACGACGAAGGGGCTCTCTCCCTCCTCGTCCCCGGAGAGCCGTGCGAGGGACGCGGAAACGACGAGCTCGTCGTACCCGTTGCCGTCGAGGTCGCGCGAGTGAATGCACGCGCCGAAGTGGTCGTCGTGGTCTCGTCCTTTGATGATGCTCACCCCCTCGTCGAACGTCGCGAGGTCGATCTCTGGCGCGTACTCGCGCCGACCGTAGATCACGTAGGCCTTGCCGACGTGGCGACGCGGGTCCTCGAGCGACGTCAGATGGGGCCACTGATCGGCGCCGACGAGAAGATCGTCGATGCCGTCCCCGTCGAGGTCGCCCGCCTCGACCCAGATGCCGAAGCGCTCGCCGGGAGTCGCGCCGGCGATCTTGATCACGTCGGGGTTCGGCTCGAGGAGATCGATGGTGCGCCCTCGGCCGTTCTCGGACTCGTAGAGGCCCGGACGACCGAGGATCACGTAGACGACGCCGCAGTTGATGCGGCGGTCATCGGGGCCTTCTCCGAGCACGTGTCCGTAGTTCTGCGCGCTCAGGAGCAGGTCGTCGACTCCGTCACCGTTGACGTCCGCCGTGAAGAGCTCCGTTCCCGTATTGTCGAATCGGCGAGCGCCGAGGAGCGTCAGTCCTGGGAGCTCGGCGTCGGGGTCGGAGCGGTCCAGGATGCCCGAGATGCTTCCCGTGCCGGCGTAGACGTAGACCTCGCCGGCCTGAAGTCGCTCTCCGTCCGGACCGGAGTCTGCCTTGAGCGGGGCGAGGACGAAATCGACCCTGCCGTCGCCGTCGTAGTCTCCGAGCTCGACGGGATGACCGATCTCGCCACCTCCGGGACGGCTGTTGTAGATCGAGAGCTGTCCGGCCTGCTCGACGTCCTCCACGTTCCAGAATCGACCCGGATCGAGCTCG
>CAYZGY010001212.1:0-2145 GCA_964478085.1 uncultured Planctomycetia bacterium | reverse complement strand
AAGGCCAGAACACGACCGTCTCGCAGATGAAGATGTTCCTGACGCGTCTCGGCATGGGGTCTCGGATCGTCGTCAATGGCGACATCACCCAGGTCGACCTTCCGGAAGGTCAAACTTCCGGTCTCGTGCACGCGGTGGGAATCATGACGAACATCCGTGGCGTCGGGTGGAGCGAGATGCAGAAGGTCGATATTGTCCGCCATCCGCTCGTCAAGAGGATCGTCGAAGCTTATGAGGCGGAAGAAGAGAGTTGATAGCCCGTTAGCGGTCCCTCGCGTCGTCGTTTTGACGGTCAAATTGGCTGTCGAACGTCGTCTCGGGGTATGCTTCTCGAGCCGACTCTTCGTGTGAGAGAGTCGGTGCGGGAGTTCCGAGGCCCACAAAATCACTATAATGGTCATGAAGCGAAAGACCAAGAGAGTCTATCTGTTCCTGAGACGGCGAAAGCGGTCTAAGGAAGCCGAGTTGCTGCGCAAGACGCGTCAGGCGAATCGACTCTTTCGAATCGTCGTCGTCGGGATCTTGGTGACGGCGCTGCTCTTCCTCGTGAAGCTCCCCGAAGGAGCAAGCCGACTCGGGCTCGGACTGATCTTCGCTCTCGTGACGGCGCTCGGCGTCGCGATGGTCAATCGCGTCGATCCACACCTCTTCCGTCGCACGTCGCGATTCAATCAGCTCGTGCTGCTCGTCGTCGGCGTCGTGCTCGTCGCTCAGCTGACCTTGAAGATCGGTTGGTCACCGTATCTCTTGCCGCTACCGATTCTCGGCATGGTCGTCGGCGTCGCCTACTCGCCGACGGTCGCGCTCGTGCTCGGCATCGGTCTCGCGTTTTATCTTTAGCTATTGACGCCCTCTGGCGACGGGGCGTTCGTCGTGCTCGTCGAGTCGGGCGCTCACTTCCCGGCGGTCGATCTGCAGCTCGCGATGGTTCTGTCGCTCGGCGTCGTCACCTCCGTGCTCGGTGTCGGGAGAGTGCGTTCTCAGTCGCGACCCGTGATCGTCGGTTTCTACGTCGGCGTCGTGCAGGCCGCAGCGATCAGCGGCTTTCAGCTCCTCTTCGGTCGATTCGGGATGGAGGGGCCGTTCGCGCCAGGGAGTTGGCGACCCGAGATGGCCGCCGCGCTCAGTGAGACGCGAGCCTTCTTCGAGGCGCCGGGATACGGATTCGCGGGCGGACTGATCTGCGGGTCGATCGTCACGAGTCTCTTGCCGGGGATCGAGCGCTTCTTCGGCGTCGTCACAGAACGTCGTCTGCTCGAGCTTGCCGACCCGAGCAACAACCTCCTACGCGTCTTGCGCGAGCGTGCGCCTGGAACATTTCAGCATACGCTCGGCGTTCAGCAGCTGACGCGGGAGGCGACCGAGGCGATCGGCGGGGACTCGCTCCTCGCGGACGTCGGCGCGTACTATCACGACATTGGTAAGATCTACAAACCCGAGTACTTCGTCGAGAACATGGGCGAGGACAAGACGATTCACGATCGTCTTCGCCCTTCGATGTCGAAGCTCATCATCATCTCGCACGTCAAGGACGGCATCCTTCTCGCGAACGAGGAGAAGCTGCCGAAGAAGATCGTCGACATGATCCCGATGCACCACGGGACGACCGTCGTCGAGTTCTTCTATCGCAAAGCGTTGCGCGAGTCGGACGAGGTCGAGGAGCAGGCCGCCGCGGAAGACGTCGAATATCGTTACCAGGGTCCGAAGCCGACGTTCCGCGAAGCGGGCATCCTGATGCTTGCGGACGCGGTCGAGGCGATCTCGAAGACGATGGAGGAGCCGACGACGAACCAGTTCCGCGACATGGTTCGGGGTGTCATCCGCAAGAGGCTTTTCGACGGTCAGCTCGACGAGTGCCAGCTCACCGTCGCCGATCTGCACAAGATCGAGGACAGCTTCGTTCGCACACTCGGGAACATGTACCACGGGCGCGTCAAGTACCCGTCTGCCGACGAATCGGGCGAGAGCGAGGCGAGCGTGCCCGTCGCAGGAACGCTCGGCTCGAAGGGCGACGAGAGCTCGGAATCGTCGTCGGAGGGGGAGGAGTCGCAGGAAGCGGACGGCGCGCCGTCGAATTCCAGCGGATCGAACGGATCGAACGGATCGAACGGATCGAACGGATCGAACGGATCGAACGGATCGAAC
>CAYZGY010001211.1:0-2151 GCA_964478085.1 uncultured Planctomycetia bacterium | reverse complement strand
TTGAACTGCCAAAACGAGTAGGTCGAGACGCCGATCGGATTGGAAACGCGTGCGCCGCTCTTGCTCGCCGCGGCTTCAGCCTTCGCCGCCTCCGCCTCCGCCTTCGCCCGCTCTGCCTCCGCTCTCGCCCGCTCCGCCTCCGCTCTCGCCCGCTCCGCCTCGTAGGTGGAACGACAGGAGCTCGCCCCCGCGCCCATCGAGACCGCCGCTCCGAGTCCTGCAGCCGTGCGAAGAAATCGTCGTCGTTCCATCAGCTCGCTCCCTCCTGTGCGTTCAGCTTTGCTCCGAAGGCGACACTATAGCGTGCGAGGTCGAACGTGTCGCCCCTCGTCCTGCGGGCGTCTCGTCGGTTACACTGACGAGTAGACCGTCTCCAAGTCGAATCGAGAGGTGACATGCATCGAGTCCACACGACGATCGCGCTCCCCCGTCGTCTCGCAGGCCTGATCTTCGCGCTCCTGCCCATCGCGACGTACGCCGAAGACTGGCCGACCTGGCGACACGACCGACTGCGCACCGCTCGGACGAGCGAGAGGCTTTCGCTGCCGCTGTCCCCGATCTGGAAGTTCACGTCTCGGCAAGCGGCCGACGCGCCGACCCCGACCTCGGAGCCTCAACGCGCGAATTTCCCCGAGTGCAGTCTCTACACGCTGCCACTCATCGCCGCGGGAGACGGAGTCTTCTTCACGAGCGCGATCGACGGACGCATCGTCTGCCTCGATGCAGCGACCGGCGAGACACGCTGGCAATTCGTCGCCGGGGGAGCGGTCAACCGTACCGCGATGTTCTCGGACGGCAGGATCTACGCGGCGAGCGACGACGGCAACGTCTACTGCCTCGATTCGAAGACCGGCACGGAGCAGTGGACCTATCGCGCAGCACCGGCCGACCGACAGATGCTCGCTTACGGTCGTATGATCTCCTCCTGGCCCGTGCGCACCGATGTCGTCGTCGACGAAGGCGTGGCGTACTTCGCCGCGGGCGTCTTTCCTCACGACGGCACGTTCGTCTACGCGATCGACGCGAAGAGCGGGAAGCTCCTCTGGCGCAACGGCACGCAGTCCGAGGACGGCGGCCAGTCGAGCCTCGCTCCCGGTGGGCATCTCTACTTGACGCGAACCCAGGTCTACATTCCGAAGGACTTCCGCGGCTATTCGAATCTTCCCTACGGCGCGCCGACACCGTTCGCTCGCAAAGACGGGAAGTTCGACATGTGGCCGAATCCGAAGGACCCCGAGGTTCCCAAGATCGACTCGAACAGTCCGTGGACGCGCATCTTCTGGCCGCTTCACGGCGTCGAGAAGGACGGCGTGCGCTACGGAGGCACGAACGCGTGGAAGGTCGAGAACGAAGAGCGTGGCCGTCAAGAAGTCTGGAAGCACGATATCCCGGGACGCTGGAGCGACTACGACTCGGGCGTCGGCGTGCGGATCAAAGGCAAGCCCGTGATCTTCCGTTACGACCCTGACCATGCGAACGTCATCGTCGCCGGCGACACGCTCCTTCACAGCGCCTTCGACACCGACCCGAAGAAGGGCGTCGGGTCCGGCGTCTACGCGCGCAAGCTCGACGACGGAACGCAGCTCTGGACCGCAGAATTCCCCGAACGCGCCAATCAGATCATCGCAGCGAACGGTCGGCTCTTCGTCGGGACGAGAAGCGGCACGATCTACGCGTTCGCATCGGGCGAAAGTGAAACTCGCGCGATCGTCGAAAAGCCAAGCGAGACAAAGACAAAACTCGGCGGTGTAGCGGAAGCGATCTTGGAGAACAGTGGACACCGCGAAGGCTACGCCGTCGTCCTCGACAGCGAGAGCGGACACCTCTCGCTCGAGCTCGCTCGTCACTCGAAGTTGTCGATCTGTGCCGTCTTCGATGACGAGGTCGAGATGCGCACGGCTCGCAAGCTCTTCGGCGACGACGGCGTTCACCTGAACCGCATCTCTACTCACCTGAGAACCGAAGGTCAGCCGCTCCCCTTCCCGTCCTACTTTGCGGACCTCGTCGTCTCCGAACGCGCGATCCTGAAAGGCGCACTGCCCGGCGCAAAGGGAGATTGGGCTCGAGTCCTCAAACCGATCCGCGGCGTCGCGCTCTTCGGCGGGTCGCTCGAGCGCCCCGCGCGCGCGTCGTGGTGGAAGACGACAGATG
>CAYZGY010001210.1:0-2151 GCA_964478085.1 uncultured Planctomycetia bacterium | reverse complement strand
TGGTTGGGTGGTGGGGGGGGTTCTCTTGCGCCCGGGGGGGTGGGGGGGGGCGGGGGGGTTTGTTCGGGCCCGGGGCTACCCGACTGTCAGGAGGAGTCCGCAGGCCTGGCGCGAAGCTTGCAGCTCGAGGCAGCCGAGCTCTCTACCACGGCTCGTTTGACGAATTCGGGGGCAGCATCGTAGTCTTCGCGTGGTCTGCCGCAGGCGTTCTAACGAAAACGTATCGGGTCACGTTTTTCGAGGAGGATCAGACGCTTGCGCATCTCTCGCTGCCTCTTGTTCGTCATCGTTCCGTCGTTCGCGGCGACTCCGGCACTTCGTTCGCAGATTCCGACCGTCGGCCATTCGACACGGCTCGCCTTGGATAGTCCGATCGACCCCGGCCCCGCCCGAACTCTCACAGGACGCGGGGCCCCATTCGGAGCCGGAGTCTTCGTCGAGCTCTGGCGCGTGGGGCCCGAGACCACGGTGGCGGACTCGCTCTCGTCGGTCGTCGCGACAGACGGCGAATTCTCGTTCGAGGAGGTCGACGTCGAGCCGGGCGATTCGTTCCATGTCACCCTGTCGCGGAGCTGGAACTTCGACCGCGACGGCGACTTCGAAGGCTGGGATCAGGACAACTCGGCCGACACCGTGCTCGAGGTCCGCGACGGTGTCCTGAGGGTGACCGTTCGCGATGGCAATCTGGACCGCCACCGCGATCCCTACTTTCACAATTTCTTCGAGTTCGACCCCGAACTCTACCGAGTTCTCGAGCTGCGAATTCGAAATCCGGTGCCCGGGACTGGTCAAGCCTTGGGCGTTTTTTGGGGTTCCCCCTGGCGAAGCGACATCTCGCGCCACAGCGTGGAGATTCCGGGAGGGATGTCAGAGTTCGAGACGATCGTGATCCCGATGAACGTCGGAGAGTCACGGCTGCTGCCTGGGCCTGTCGAGAACGACATCGACGGACTCTGGACGAAGGCGACGGTCGACACGATTCGCATCGACCCTCTCAATCACCTCCCACGAGGGGACGCGATCGCGGACGACCAGACGATCGAAATCGACTCGATTCGAATTCGAGAGGACTTCCGGCTCGATTTCCACCACGACGGCGACTCCTCCGGTCTTCGCGCAGTCGAGGGAGTCGACAGTCTCTTCGTCGAGAGCGGATTCCTCGAGTTCGCGGCGAGCGACGCTCCGACTTTGTCGTTCGAGTTTCTGACGGGGAGGCTGGAGACCGGTGTCTTCGAGCAGTTCGTCATCGGAGTGGACGGGTCGGAGCTTGCACAGTCAGAGAACGGGATGGAGATCCTCTTCGATGACGACGATAGCGATGGGGGCGGTATCGACGACGGCGGTTCGCTTCAGGCCGCCGAGTTTCCGATCAGCTTTCAGGGACGCAGAGATCTAACGGTGCCGCTCGACGACTGGACCCGACCGGCAGGCGAGTGGACGGAGGACGGGCGCGTTCCCGTCACGAGTCTTCAACTCGGAGTTCCGCTCGTCGCGTCGCCGGGAGATCGAGTCCGGATCGACTACATCGGGTGGGCTCCTTCCGATGCGTACGGTCCGAGCCCGCCGATCGTCGCCGCGTCTCCGAACCGACCACCGCAGGTGGTCCTCGCTCCGATTCCCGACGCGCCGAGTCTCGACCGGACCGAGGGCTTCGTGGAAGTCGTCTTCGACGGTTCACTCTCCGATGACGGGGACGGCGATTCCCAGGAGCTCGAATTTCGGTGGGAGAACATCTCCGGACCGGCAGAGGTGATGATCGAGAATCCTTCACGGGCGGTGACGACCGTTCGATTCGAGCAGGCCGGCGAGTACGTGTTCCGAGTAACCGTCGACGACGGGCAGGGGATCGACTCGATCGCCGTCGAGGAGATCGTCGTGGTCGTGACCGCTCCGCCCGAGATCACCTTTCGAAGAGGAGACGTAGACGCGAACGGTCGACCGAACGAGATCTTCGATGCGATTCGGCTCGTTCGTGTCCTGATTCTTTCACGAGTAACGCGCCGACGGGACGTCGTCGAGCTCGTTTGTCCGGACGCAGCCGACACGGATGACAACGGTTTTGTCGAGCTCGCCGACGCAATCGGAATCCTTCGCGACTGGTTCCACCGACGAGGTACCTACCCCGTCGTGTGGGTTTGGGCGCTCGACGGA
>CAYZGY010001209.1:0-2159 GCA_964478085.1 uncultured Planctomycetia bacterium | reverse complement strand
GATTCAGGTACGCGGGATCGTTCCAAGGATCGAGGATGAGCTGGGTCGCGAACGCAGCCGCACCACCACGAATATTCCCATCGGCGATGAGAGCGCGACCGTACGTTTCGAGCGCGTCCCTCAGAATCGGCCCGCTCTGCTTTTCGAGGATCTCGATGGCGCTGCCGGGCTTCCCCGCGTCGAGGAGCGCTCGCGACCAACGCCGAATGATCCCCGGGCGTCCCGGCCCCTTCCTGTAGACGACTTCGAGCAACGCCTGCGCTTCCTCGGGTCGCGAAGCGAGACGCAGGAGCTGCGCTTGCTGATCGCGCAAGGCGAGCTCGTCGTGCGTCCAGTCCGCGTCCGCGGCCGGCGGAGGCACGGTCCGCTCGACGAGCGCGAGTGCATCGAGTACGCGGTGACGGGTCATCAAGGAGCTCGTCTCCGCAAGCAGCTTCGCCCAATCGACCTTGCCGCCGGCAGACGGGCCAGTGCTCGTCTTCGCAGACGCTCCGGTTCCCGTCGAAGACTGGGTCGTCGAGCCCTCGACCGGCCCCCGCGCCGCACCGACGAAGAACGGGCCACGGACGAGCACGCCGCCTTCCGCGATCTCGTGCACACGGTCGATCTCGAGACCCTCGTGTCGAGATTCCGTGCCGCGCGGCCAACGAATCTCGACGACGAGCTTGTCGATGTCTCCCCGGCCGAGACCGACACGGACGCGCGGATCACAGGAGGACGCGTAGCTCCTGCCGCGGCGCACCTCGAAGAATCGACGAAGCGGCTTTCCGCCACGTTCGAAGCTGACGCGAACCTTCGCCCCGAGAGCGTCACGCGTCCCCTCCTTGCCACGAAGAGCGAGCGCGATCCAATGACCTCGACCGGACTCGAGCTTCTCGCTCTCGTTGCGAAGAAGTGTGAGAGCTCCGCCACTCGTGAGAATCGCGAGATCCTCGTCGCCGTCGTCGTCGAAGTCGGCCGACGCGGCACCGCGTGAGACTCGCTTCTCCGCGAACCAAGGGCCGGACGAGGACGAGACGTCGCGAAAGCGTCCGAAGCCATCGTTCGAGAGGAGCAGATCGCTCTGCGCGAAGGTTTGTCCGTCGCGCATCTTGTCCGCGTTGTCGAGGACGTGACCATTGGCGACGTACGCGTCGAGGTCCGAGTCGAGATCGTAATCGATGAGAACGATGCCGAATCCGAGGAGCGGCAGCGACGGTCCACCGAAACCGCTCGAAGCGCTCACGTCGCGAAAGAAACCGTTCCCCTCGTTGCGGTAGTGCGCGTTTCTCTCGTCGCTGAAATTCGTGACGACGAGGTCGGGGAGGCCGTCGAGATCGAGATCTCCGACGTCGACGCCCATGCCCGCCTGCGACGCCCCCTCGCGCGAGTACGCGACGTCCGCAACGAGCCCGATCTCGCGGAAGCTGCCGCCTCCGTCGTTCTCGAAGAAGAGATTCGGAACCTGATCGCATGCGACGTAGACGTCCTGGTCGCCATCGTCGTCGTAGTCGAAGGCGACCACTCCGAGCGACTTGCCCGCATCCGGCCCACCGATCGCGACCCCTCGCGCTGAGCCGACCTCCTCGAACTTTCCGCCGCCGCGATTGCGATAGAGACGATCGGGCGCGCCCGAAAACTCGCCCGGACTGCAGTACGTCGCGAGACCCCGGGTGCGACACTTCTTGGTCGGGTCGTAGACGACGTAATTCGCGACCCAGAGATCGAGAAGCCCGTCGAGATCGACGTCGACGAAGATCGCGCTCGAGCTCCACGACTCGTCGCCCGTGCCGCTCTCTTCCGTGATGTCGCGAAACGTGCCGTCCCCTTCGTTTCGGTAGAGTGTGTTGCGGCCGAAATTGGCGACGTAGAGATCGTCGTCACCGTCGTTGTCGAAGTCGGCGATCGCGACGCCGGAGCCGTAGCGCTGATCACCGACGCCGGCCTTCTCGGTGACGTCCTCGAACTTTCCGCCGCCAAGGTTGCGGTAGAGGCGATTGCTCACCGTGCCGACGCCACCGCGCCCAGAGTGCTCGTTTCCGTTGGTGACGTAAAGATCGAGACGGCCGTCGCCGTCGTAGTCGAGCCAGCCGAGACCGCCGACGGTCGTCTCGGGGCGCGGACCCCCCCCCCTCGCGCCCCGCGGGGGGGGGGGGGGGGTGGCCCCCCCGGGGGGGGGC
>CAYZGY010001208.1:0-2163 GCA_964478085.1 uncultured Planctomycetia bacterium | reverse complement strand
CTGATACCGCCCCGTCAGGATTCCCGCCCGCGACGGCGTGCACTGCGGCGCGGTGACGTACCCCGACGTGAATCGTACGCCGCCCTTCGCGAGGGAGTCGAGGTGAGGCGTTCGGACATCTTTCGTGATTCCTTGGCACCCGAGGTCGGGCCAGCCGTGATCGTCGCTGAAGAAGACGATGACGTTCGGCTTCGCGAATCCGTCGGTGGTGAAGAGGACGATCGCGACGCCGAGGAGGAGAGTTCTCATGTCAGGGAGACCGGGAGCTTTTCTTGCGGGACCACTTGCTGGCTTTCGAGGGCACGGTTCCGGGCACCTCGAAGAGGGCGAACGTCTTGATCTGGCAGGTCTTCGACTTGCCGATCCGGACGTAGAGGAAGCCCTCGTCGTCGAACTTCACGCGGGATGACGACCTCGAAGATCGTGACCGATCCGGCGAGAAGTGACTTTCGCGTCCGTTGACGAACACGGAGAGCTTACCCGAGGTTCGCTCGATCCGCACCTTCTGTCGACTGCTCGAAAGCTCGACCTCCTTGCGGTAGATGTAGCTGCTCTTGTACGGGAGCACCAGGCCGACACCGATCGCGCCGCGAACCTCGAACTCCGCAACGAAGTCGCCGCGGAGCTCCTTCTTGCACGTCAAGTACGCGAACTGTTGTGCCGCCTCGGTGTTCTTGACGAGAAGGACGCCGCTCTTGCGCGCGAGCGCGAATCGCTGAAGTCGGGAATGAGCCCAGCCACGTGATTTCTTCGTCCAGCAGATGGTCGCCATTTCGGAGACTCGAATCGGGTCCAACTCGAGCTCCGCGATCTTGCCGAGCTCGTCGAGCCGGCGGCGAATATCGCTCGCTTGCAGCGCGGAGGCTCCCGAGAGCGCGCGACGGTACCAATACGCAGATCGCTTCGCGCAAGCACCGCGATGCTCGTTGCGACGCTTGTCCGCGAGGTCGAACCAGGCGCTTGCGGCAACGGCCGCTTCTACCGTTCGGCTCTGGGCGTCGAGGTCTTACTGAGCGGCTTCCTGGAGGTCGCTAGCGGATCCCTTGACGAGGAGCGGAAGACCGCGAGCGAAGCTGCCGATCGCAAAGCTGTAGAACTCGCCGACCGCCTCGTTCGCGGCTGGATCCTCCGGGTCGCTGCGAAGCGTCACCAGGTGTGGGGTGACCTTCGCGTGCTTCGACGAGAGAGAGACGACGGACGATCGTTTCGCCTCGACACGCTTCGTCAGGACCGAATCGCGCAGCTTCTTGGTCTTCGTGACGGCCGCCTCGGCGAGGTCCTTCGCATTCGTGAAGTCCTCCTTCTCGACCGCCGAGTCGATGAGCGCGAGCCACGAGTCGGTGCGGCGCTCCTTCGCGATAAGATCGAGCTTCGAGGTCGACGCGCCTTCGAGGACCTCTCGTTTGAGCGTCAGCTCCTCGAGACGATAGTCTCGCGCCATCTCCTCGATCGCTCGGAAAGCCACTCCGAAGTCTCCGACCTCGCGTCCGAGATCGCGGGCGTTCTTGAGGAGCACGAATCGTGCGACGTCATCGCGTTCGAGGTCGGCTTCCGATAGGAGCTTCTTGGCCAGAGCTCGTCGTGTCTCGAGGTCCTTCGATCCGAATTGCTTGGCGTAGAGCTCTCGAATGGCTTCCTCGGCAGACTCCTGCTCGAGCGGAACGGGTGCCGGCTTCCGCGTGTCTTCGGCGAGGAGGGAGGTACCGGCGACAGCGAGCCATGTGACGATCCAGCAGCGCACTTTCAGTCTCCTCCATTCGAGTGAGGGGCGTTTCCAGGTACTTGGCACGAATTCCTGGGCGGTTACGGATGGGCGCTCGCCTCTCTTCGAGACGCGATGCTCGTGATATGATTCGAGTTTCGTCCGCTTTTTTCCCGCATTTCAGGTTCTCCGCGCGTCGCGATGGCCTCCGACGAAACCCGCCACTCTCCGGTGGCCTTTCGATGCTCGAAGCGGCGGAAGCCCTCGGCATTTCGCTGTCGACCGCCGAGCGCGATTGGAGATTCACGCGGGCCTGGCTTCAACGAAGACGGGAACGTCGACGTGTCGGACGCGCTCGGCTGCGCTCAGCTGCGCCTCGTTCGCGGTTTGCGAGCTCTGATTCTTCGAAGTTGGGGTCAGGCGAGGGCGAGGACGAGCCGTCCGAGCACCTCGCCTGATCT
>CAYZGY010001207.1:0-2164 GCA_964478085.1 uncultured Planctomycetia bacterium | reverse complement strand
CGTCCACACCGCGAAGAAGCCCGAGCCCGAGATCGCGCAGCGCGTCAAGATGAAGGACTACGCCCACCTGCTTCCCGAAGAGATCCAGAAGTTCACGCAGTCGATCGAGGACGCGGACCACCTCTCGTTCGTCCAAGGCGGCGGACACGGCGGCTCGCACCCGCACATGATCAACGAGATGGTCAAGGCGCTCCACGACGATCGTGATCCGTGGCCGAACGCCGTGATCTCCGCGAACTGGACCTGCGTCGGCATCTGCGCCCACGAGTCGACGAAGAAGGGCGGAGAGATCGTTCGCCTGCCCGAGTTCACTTTGGCGTGAGCCGAGAGTGATTCGTTACGGCGCTACCGCGCCGTGATTCGATGGTTTCGTCGATCTCGACCGAAGCGTCGAGTTCGACGAAATCCATCGAATGCTGTCGGCGCCCGAGGCGTGGGGTGGACGTGGGAGGATACGGTGAAGGCGAATGAACGATCCGCAACGAGTTCAGAACTCGAAGCCGACGGCCACTCCGAGGATGCCGGCGGCTTCGACTTCTCCGTCGCTCCCCAGACGTCGGTCGGCTCCTCGCGTCCGTTCGCGAGCCAGATTTCTCCGTCGATGATTCCGGTGCGGTACTCGAGGCCCCACACGCTCGAGTAGGCGTCGTCAATCGGGCGCGATCGGCGGGTAGCGCGTCTCGGGGGAGAGCGCCGAAAACCTCTCGCGCTGCTCGGGTGCGAGCCCCTCGAGGACGCGCCGATCGAACTCTTCGCGGAGCTCGATGAGCTTCGCCGGTGGCTCGGGCGCACCGAGGGACGATTGAAACTCGAGGAAGCGAGGCCCGAACTCGAAGAGCATCTCGTGGTAGTAGAAGAGCTGCGGCTCCTCGAACGATAGCTCTTCGGCGACGTGCGCGATCTGATCGGTGAGCTCTCCGAAGAGCTCACGTTGCGACTCGGCGAACTGGCGCGGACGAAAGGTCTTCTTCGCGCTGCCGGAGTCAGCCGTCGATCCGGCTCCGGCGTTCGTCGCTCCGACGCGATGAGTCCCCGCGCCCGTCGACTTCGCGCTCGGCGTTCCAGCGGAACCGTTGGCCGATCCGCCCGGCCCTGTCTTCGGGTTCCCTCCGACCGGACGCGCTCCGTCGACTCGATCGACGTTGTCGCGTGAACCGTTCGACGAGCCGCCATCGGACGGAGAGCGTCCGCGACTCGGAGTCTGCGACGCGTCACCCATCGCACCGTCGATCGATCCTCCCGACGGCTTCCCCGCCTCGTGGGACCTCGTCTCGTAGTAGCCCTCGATCACGACGGAGGTGTCCCCATCACCCGGCGATCGATTCCAGAGCCACAGTCCGATGGTCGCGAAGACGATCGCACAAGCGCCGAGGGCTATCGAGAGGTGTCGTTTCATGGAAGCTCCTATCGGTCGAGGGTATCCTACGGGAGCACGGAATCGACTGAAATGACGCGAGAGGGAAAAGGAAAGCGAACCGCGGTCTGGATCGGAGCCGCGCTCTTGGCGCTCGCGATCGGGGCGGCGTACGTGCTCCGCGAGGACATCCGTCTTTGGCTTGCCCTCTCCAGCCAATTCGAGACACTCGGCAAGAACGAGCAGGGATATCACGAGTTCCGCCACCGCGAAACGGGCATCGTCTTCGTCTATCTCCCCGGCGGCACTTGCGAGGTCGGAACGACCGATGAGGAGTGGTACGAGCACCTCTTCGCCACCGAGGAGATCGAGGGACTTCGCGACGACCCGAAGCTCCTCGAGGAGCTCGCGGAAGACTACGGGGAGGATCGTCTCGAACGTCAAAGTGTCGAGATCGCTCCATTCTTGATCGCGAAGTACGAGCTCACGAACGAGGTCTACGAACCACTCATCCTCTCGGGTGCCCCGCAGGAAGGCGACGAGACGCTTCCGGCCGACGAGCTGACCCGCATCGCTCTCGAGGAGTTCTGGAAAGCGACCGGCCTCGAGATTCCTAACGAGTACGAGTGGGAGTACGCCGCGCTCGGAGGTCAAACGCGCACGTGGTGGTCCCAGCAAGACATGACACGATACGCGTGGATCGCCGACACCTGCGAAGACGTCCAGATCGTCGGCACGAAAGAACCGAACGGCTTCGGCCTGCACGACGTATTCGGAAACGTCAGCGAATGGTGTCTGTCCGATTCGCAG
>CAYZGY010001206.1:0-2165 GCA_964478085.1 uncultured Planctomycetia bacterium | reverse complement strand
CACGACGGGATACGTCGGCAAGTGGCACCTCGGCACCTTGATGCAGACGAAGGACGGGAAGAACCAGGGACCGAAGAACGTCGACTACACGAAACCGCTCGAGATCGGCCCGGTCGAGTCCGGCTTCGACGAGAGCTTCATACTTCCCGGCTCGCTCGACATGTACCCCTACGTCTACGTGCGCGACAACGAATGGGTCGGCAAGGTGACGAAGGAACGCGGCTGGAGCGCGTTCAACCGCGTCGGACCGTGCGAAGAGAACTTCGAGGATCACGAGGTGCTCGACACGTTCTGTCGCGAGGCCGACGCGTTCCTCGAGCGCCGTGCCGGGTCGAAGGATGCGAAGCCGTTCTTCCTCTACGTCGCGCTCACCTCGCCGCACACGCCTCTCAGCCCGAGCGAGAAGTTCCGCGGCAAGAGCCCTCTCGGTCTCTACGGGGACTTCGTCGCCGAGACGGACGACTGCTACGGCCGCGTGATGGCCTCGCTCGAAAAGCACGGCTTCGCGAAGAACACGATCGTCATCGCGAGCTCCGATCACGGTGCTGCGTCGTACGCCGGAAAGCAGGCCAAGGCGACGGCCGGCGCGCTCCGCGAGCTCGAGAAGGACGGGCACTTCGCGAGCGGGATCTACCGCGGCTACAAGTTCTCGATCTACGAGGGCGGGCTTCGCATCCCGTTCATCGTCCGCTGGCCCGGAGTCGTTCCTCCCGGCTCGACAAGCGATGCGCTCGTCGGGCAGATCGATCTCGCGCGCACGTTCGCCGAGATCACCGGGGTCGAGATCGACGACGCCGAGATTCCCGACTCGGTCAGCTTTCTCTCGCTGCTGCGCGACAAGAACGCGAAGTCCCCGCGAAAGTACCTCGTCATGCAGTCGACGGGCAGCTACACGATTCGCGAGAACGCTTGGAAGCTCGCGATCTGCCCCGGTAGCGGATCCGGCGGAGCTTTCGGAAGCGAGCCGCGTCGCGAAAACGCGTGGAAGAAGGCGATCGCGGCGTTCGGTCGCAAGCCGAATCGAGACGAGGTGACGGCCGCACCCTTCGTTCAGCTCTTCGACCTGTCGAAGGATCCCGGCGAGACGAAGAACCTCGCGACGGCTCATCCCGAGATCGTCACACGACTCGTCCGTACGCTCGAGGAGCAGAGCGCGCGCGGTCGCAGTACGCCGGGCCCGAAACTGACCAACGAGTCGAGCGGCGCGAGCTTCCGCGCCCGTGTTCCGCGATTCGCCCGCGGTTGGTAAACGTGGACGCGTACGTTCCGACCGTCCGATTCGACGAGCTCGAGCTACGCGCCTCTTTCGTACGCGGTCGCCCGGTGCAAGCTCGGCTCGAGGGCCGTGACTGGATCGAGCTCGAGGAACGCTCGGCGAATCGCGAGCTCTCGTTCTATCGTGAGAGGCTTTGCGATCTCGACCCAGCGACCCGCTATCGGGTCGAGGTTAGCTCGGGAAACGCGACTCGATGTGTCGAGACCGCGACGCTCCCCCGCCCGACATCGGCGCTCCGATGTCGATTCGCGGTCATCCCCGACCTCCACCTCCAGCCCGGCGCGCATCGCCGTTCCGTTCCCGACTGCGCTCGCGGCCTCTACCCTCTCGCCGAGCCACTCGCGCGTAGCCACCTCGCGGCGATCGACGCACGCAGCGGAGACGATAGCGTCGACTTCGTCGTCTTTCTCGGCGACACGCTCGACCCCGCGAGCGACGAGTCGATCGCTGGGCTTCGCGACTTGACCGAGAGCATCTCGACTCCGTCGTACATCGTCATCGGCAATCACGAGCTGTACGGAGACTACAGCGAGAGCGATTTCTACCGCGCGCTCGACCTGCCGCCCGAGGTCTACCGCACCGTCGTCCACGAGGACTGCGCATTCGTTCTCCTGAGCACGAGCAGCCAACGCTGTCTCGCGCCAGGTAGCGAGCAGTTCCGCTGGCTGGCCCGACAGCTCGAGGAGCACGCGCACGAACGCGACACCTTCCTTTTCGCGCACTTCTCGGCGGTCCTCCACCCCCTCTGCGTCACGAGCTGCCGTACGTCCAATGAACGCCAGATCGCGGCGACCCGCCGCGACACTCGATACCCGGCGACACCCCCGAGGAACCCGTGAGTAGACACCCCACGAGTTTGTTTACGCACCGAAAATTCCGCCCTCGAAAA
>CAYZGY010001205.1:0-2166 GCA_964478085.1 uncultured Planctomycetia bacterium | reverse complement strand
TCGATCAGGCCGGCTCCCTCGATCAGGCCGGCTCCGGCGCCTTCTGCGAGCAAGACCGCGGAGAGTAGCTCACGCAACTCGTCGGCGCGTTCGGGCTCACGAGCGACAAACGCCAAGGGGTCGGGATCGTCCCCGTCCCGCAGACGCTCCAGAAACTCCTCGACGAGCTCTTGAACCGGATCGGCTGCCCGATCTGCCGACCGAAACTCATCGCGCTCCGGATCTTTTTCACCGGATTTCTCGTGAGTCGACACAACGACGCCAGCGTATCGCGACGTCACGCGGACGCGCAAGACTCTGGAGAGAGCTACTCCCTCGGCTCAAACCAAGCGAAAGTGAATCTCGCGGGCCGCGGGATCGAGACCCGAGAGCTCGACTCGGACTTTTTGCCCGAGCGTGTACAGCTCGCGTTCGTCCTTGGCTCTCCGTTCGCGTGCTCGACGCTCCTTCTTGCCGCCGCGGCCTCGTCGATCGTGACCTCGTCGCCCGCGCCCCGAACCGGCCGGCACGAGCGCTTGGGCCTCGCGGTCGAACTCGAAGTAGGTTTCGAGCGTGCTCACGTGGACGATGCCCTCGACGTGGAGCGGCTCGACACGGACGATGAACCCGAACGGCTGCACCGCGACGATCCAGCCGTCCATCGGCTCGCCGACCTTCGGGCCGAGATAGCGGATCAGAGCGAGCTGTTGCATGGCGCGCTCGGCGCCTTCGGCGCGTCGCTCAGTGTGCGAAGCGGCCGGACAAACCTCCTCGACACGACTCTTCCATTGCGCGAGACGCTTGGCCGTCAGGTCGCGCCCCTTCGCCTCGGCGATGAGATGCTCCTCGAGGATCTGGTGCACGATGAGATCGGGATAGCGCCGGATCGGCGACGTGAAGTGACAGTAGGCATCGGTCGAGAGCGCGAAGTGGAGCGCGGCTCCCGGGACGTAGTCGGCGTGCGGCATCGTTCGCAGGAGCGCGAGCTGCACGGCCGACGACATCGGCGTCTCGACGCCCTCATCGACGAGCTTTTGAAAGTCGGACGCTTGCGTACCGCCGTGAAGCTCGAAACCGACGGCCGCGAGGAGCTCGCGAAAGTCCTCGAGCTTCTCTTCGTGGGGCGCGGGGTGCGACCGCCCGATGAGCGGCAACGCATGCTCGACGAAGTAGCGGGCGACCGCCTCGTTCGCCGCCAGCATGAACTCCTCGATGAGCTCGTGCGAGCCGTCGCGCTCCTCGCGAACGATTCCTGTCGGCTCGCCGTCCTCGTCGACACGCACGCGGATCGCCGGCATGTCGAGGAAGAGAGCACCACGCTTTTGTCGACGCTTGTGGAGCTTGTCGCGAAGCGATGCGAGGAGGCGTAGGTCATCCTGAAAGTCCTCGTGGTCCTCGGGCAGGTCGACCTCGCTCGATCTCTCCGGCTCGGCGCCGATCTCCTCGAGGATGGCCTGCACCTCCGCGTAGGTGAATCGGCGGTGGCTGTGGATCACGCTGCGACAGAACTCGACCTCGTGCACGATGCCCGTACGTCCGAACGTCATGAAGGCGCTCTTGGCGAGGCGATCCTCCTCAGGACGCAGGCTGCAGAGGTCGTTCGAGATACGCTCGGGAAGCATCGGAATGACCGTGCCGGGCAGGTAGACCGACGTTCCGCGCTTCGCGGCGACCTCGTCGAGCGGGCTACCGGGACGGACGTAGTGCGAGACGTCGGCGATGTGAACTCCGAGCCGCACCTTTCCCCCACCGAGGTTCTCGATCGAGATGGCGTCGTCGAAGTCCTTGGCGTCGGTCGGGTCGATCGTGAACGTGCACAGATCGCGGAGGTCACGACGATCGGGCCAATTCGCTCCGTCGACGACCGCGGGGCAACGCTCGGCTTCAGCGATCGTCTCCGCATCGTGCGCGCCGGGGAGATCGAACTCGGCGACGATCGAGGCGAGGTCCGACTCGGCCGAGTCGCCGTCACCGAGCGCCGCGATGATCTTGCCTTCGGGGCTCGGGGCACCCGTCGACGGCATCAGGCGAACGACGACGATCTCCCCGTCGCGCAACTTCTTCGTCGCCGCGGACTTGGGCACGTAGATCGCGCCGGGCGCCCGCGGATCGTCGGGCTCGACCGAGCCGGCTCCCTGGCGCCCCTTCCAGTAGACCCCGCGGAAGGCTCGGTCGGTGCGCTCGAGC
>CAYZGY010001204.1:0-2167 GCA_964478085.1 uncultured Planctomycetia bacterium | reverse complement strand
CTCCGGGAAGCTTGAAGGTGAAATCCTCGAGCGAGAGAGGGCTGCCAGCCTCGACGAGCGCGTCGACCAGCCCATTCCAGGCTTCCAGCGTGTCGGTCGCGGCAATCTCGAGAGACGCTTCGATGGCGATGGGCGCGCCGAGGACCTCGAGGCGTGCCACATCGAGCAGCGCGTCGCTGTAGCGCGACAGGAACCACCAGGCCTTCTGCGCCTCGGCCACCCCCTTCAGCTTCACGGTCAGCTGCGGAATGCTGACCTCGCCGATACGCTCCAGCGTCCCGTCGGCTTGCACCGCCTGAGCCCAGAGCGCCATGTCGACGAGCTGATCGAGTACCTCGACGGCGACGCCGAGCCCGTCGGCTCCGAGGCTCGGGATCGTGTCTTCCTCGAGGTCCAGGAGGATCGCCTCCGCCTTCTCGGCGAGATTCTGCGCGGCCGGTGAGAACACTTCGCTGTCCTCCGCGACGAGATCGCTCGCGAAGCGAAAGACGCCCTTAGGTGTGAGGGCCTTGACGGCGGAGAGAATCCTGTCGTCCGCCTCGGGGTCGTCCAGCCACCACTGGCACTCGAAGCTGTTTCTCTTGCGCACCCGCTCGCGATCTCGCGCGACACGCTTCTCGATCGCCGTGATCTGCCTGGTATCGAGGACCCCGAGCAGGAAGGCCACGTAGTCGGCCTCTTGTTGAAGGAAGGATTCCGTTTCGGTCGTGTTTGTCAGCAATTCCTTGAATTCATGAAGGCCCTGAAGTCTCGCGAGAAGCTCGTAGGCACGCACCGCCTTGATTTTCGGACTGTCGAGTTCCTCGCGGTACTTGAACTTCAGCTTGTCCGTCACCGCGGTGAGGGCGACGGCGGGGACAGCGTCGAAGTCCTCCGCGCCGAGCACGACGGCGGAGCTCCACAGGTCCAGCAACCCGAACAGCAGCTCCTCGAGGCGCCCGGCCTCGAAGGAGTCGAAAAGCTCCTGGTCGGCAACCGCTGCGGTGCGGGGATCGAAGCCGTTCGCCTCGAGATAACGGGCCAGGGAGCACTCGAAGAACGCCGTCGCGATGTCCGTCGTCGAGGCGCCCTGGGCGCGCAGCGTCTCGAGTCGGGCGCAGGGGGTATCAGGGCTGCCGGGCTCGTCGCAGACATCACCGAGGCCATCGAGATCCGTGTCGTTCTGGTCCTCGTTGGGCGTGTCGCGACAGTTGTCGCAGGAGTCCGGAACGCCGTCGTCGTCTGCGTCGACCCCGCCTAGCTCGACGTTGAAGACGCGAGGGCAGATGTCGCTCTCATCGGGCTCTCCGTCCCCGTCGTCGTCGGGATCGCAGGCGTCGCCCAGCCCGTCCCCGTCGAGATCGCGGTTGCGCGCCCTCTCGCCGTCGACGAAGTCCGGGCAGAGATCGCAGGCGTCACCGATACCGTCTTCGTCACGATCCACCTGGTTGCGGTTCGGTGTGCCCGGGCAGTTGTCCAAGTCGTTGTCGCGGTGGTCGTAGTCGCGGTCACCCTCAGCGAGACCGAGCTGCTGGCTCGTCGCGTCGAAGTCCAGGATCTCACGCAGAAGGCAGGCGACGAGCGCTGTGTCCTCGGCGTTCGCCGGTGTGGCGAGATCTACCCTCAGCCGGCGAGCCTCGGCGAGCAGCTCGTAGACCTCGCGCGTAAGCGGCCCGTCCTGCCCGTTCTCGTACAGCCACAGCAGACCGTTATCCACCGTCTTCTGTTCCTCCAGGAGCCGTCGGAGCTGGTGCAGCAGCACGCCGGAGCGCAGGACAGCGCGCAGGGTTTCGCTCTTGCCCCGTAGCACCTTGAGCCCGTCCGCGAGCGTCTTCATCGCCGCCTTGCCGACATTCTCCGTGTTCGCGAAGCTGACGTTGACGTCGCTCTGGAGCTCGATGTGGGCGAGGGGGGCGTTGATCAAGGTTTCCAGGGCGTCGAAGCTCCCGGTCAGCGCCGGCGTCTCGAACACGGGCGGCTTGCCGAACGTCGTCGGATCGGGCAGGGGCGGCAGCTCCGGGACGTCCCCGGCGAGCAGCTCGAGCGTGCCGCTCATCGAGCGGTAGTAGTCGGCGAGGACGGAGGCGCTCTGGCGACCGAGGCGCGCCGTGGCCCCCCAGTCGATGGCCGGCCGGCGCGTCTTGAGCTCCTCGGCGAGCTCGAAACGCAGGCCCTCGGCGAGGATGCC
>CAYZGY010001203.1:0-2171 GCA_964478085.1 uncultured Planctomycetia bacterium | reverse complement strand
AACCGATGACCCGAACCGTGCTGCTCCTGACCCGCGAGCAGAGCCGTCACATACAGCACGGAAATCAGGGCAACGGACTGAATACGCACCAAACACACCTCATAATCGACGCGCCACCACACAACGCCCGATCAATTCTGCTCGTACACGGGGCGTGCGGTTGGCTGCTACTGGTTCGAGCGCGCTCGTCGACGTCGAGCTCGAAGCCCCAGGAACGCGGTGCTGAGGCCGAGAAGACCCAAAGTTGTCGGCTCAGGAACCGCACCAGCACCCGTGGCGATCGAGTCGGCCGAGAATCCGAAGGTGAGGTTATCTTCCTCGTCGACGTTGATCGTCATCGTCCACTCGGTAGCCGTCGTGTCGAAACTGGCGTGTGATACGACGCCTGTACCGCGAATAGTCAGCACACCCGTCGACGCCACCACGCTCGGGGAAGTCACTTCGGTGATGGCGCTGAGCTCATAGCTAAACCCGCCCACCGACCAAAGGGGACTGATCGACGGCACCAGCGTGCTGGGCCCTCCCCCAAACGATAGGGTGTCCGTGGTGAAGGAGGCGAGCGTGCCGGGAAGAGTTCCGACCGTAACGAAATCGCCCGTTACCAAAGTGACACCAGCGAGTGGTGCACCCGGCGGGTTGAAGGTCAACTGCGTCGCGGTCGCAAGCGTCGATGAGTCGAGCGTGACCCCGCCCGCGAAGCCGATTTGGCCGTCGATGAAGCCACCACGTGCCGTGCTCAAGAACAAAGAAGCAATAGCGAACCAACCAATGTGCCCGAACGTCAACCGCATGGTGCTGTTCCTTTTCCTCGTCGAAACTTTCAGCCATTCCCCTCTGACCGCGCATTATCGCTCCACGCGTCAGGGGGGTCAACAACTAAAGAGGACTTTAAATAGCTCTCATCGATGCCGCACTAACATATATCCAACTGTCAAATCGAGCTTCGAGAAGGGTGCAGATTCTCCCTGGCGCGCTCCCGTCATGACGTAACTGCCATCGTCCGCATCGTTTGGGACGATTCGCCTCATTAGCGACGATTCCATCATAGACAACGACTGCCCAGATCAAGAAGATCCCCCCGCTTCACGACCAAGATCGGCGGAGGATCCATGAAAGTCGCGACGATAGTAGGGCACCTCGGCGGCGCGTGCAAGGGGCAGTTCGAGGAGCAAGATCACTGGACGCAGACGCCTCCCGAGAGCTCCGAGATCAGAGCGACGATTCACGCCAGAGTCGACGAGGTCTTCAGTTACCTCGCCCACTCTCGCGACAAGCGTCCTCTCGACCAAATAGAGCGACACCTTCGAGGTCTCGTCTTTGCTCTCGCCCGACTCTTCCTCGCTTACTTCCTCTGCCATCGCCACGAAAACTCCGAGAAGGCGATTCAACCCTGGATGCGACGGGGATACCGCCGAGAAGAGAAACCGAAGCCTCGAGTCCTGAACACGTTCTTCGGTCCGGTGAGGTTCTGGCGGTGGCAGCTTCGTCCCGCGCGAGGTACCGGCATCTTCCCTCTCGATCGAGCGCTCGGCCTTACCGCGGACGCGTTCAGTCTTCTCGTCCTTCAAACCGCGGCTCGACTGAGCACGCTCGTGACCTTCGAGCAAGTGACCGGCTTCTTCGTCTACTTCCTTTCGTGGTCGCCGTCGAAGACGAGCGTCGAAAGATCGGTACTCGGATTCGGTCGTCACACCTCGGAGTGGTTCGACGCCGCGCCAGCTCCCGACGACGACGGAGAGATTCTGGTTATTCAGATCGACTCGAAGGGAACGCCAACCGCGACGGACGAGGAACTCGAGAAGCGCCGCGGAAAACGCAACGGCCGTCAGAGCGCGCCGTCTCCACGTCACCGCGGCCGAGACAAACGAAAACGGCGAGGGCCTGCGTATTTCGGCCAATCTGGACACCCGTTTCGGTCGAAGCTGGACACCGATCGCGGACCAAGCTGGACACCTCCTTCGAGGGTCGCGGCGCCGGGCGTGGGATTTGGTTGTCAGTGTCCAGGTTCAGAGCGTAACGCCTGTTCGCTCTCGTTGGAAGCTGTGGGGTTCGTCCGGGTCGTCAGCACCTCCTCTCGTTTCGCGCCCGCCGCGACGTCTGGGGCGACGCCAAATGAGCGCAGCGTCCGCTTCAGCGGTCGCGTCGCTCATCGACGCGGCCCGTGTCGCCTC
>CAYZGY010001202.1:0-2173 GCA_964478085.1 uncultured Planctomycetia bacterium | reverse complement strand
TGCCCTCTCGTGTAGTCGAAGGTCAATTGCTGGGCGGGCTTCTCTCCGAAGATCGTCTCGACGTCGTCGACCTCGATGAGCTCGGAGTCGTTGAAGAACGCGACGTTGTGGGAGAGTCGTCGTGCCTGCTGCACGAGGTTTGTCACGAGGATGATCGTCATCGACTTCTTGAGCTCGACGAGCACATCTTCGATTTTCATCGTCGTGACAGGATCGACTGCGATGGAGAACTCATCGAGACAGAGAATCTCGGGTTGGTGGGAGAGCGCGCGAGCGATCGTCAATCGCTGCTGCTGGCCACCGGAGAGCTTCGTTCCGAGCTGGTCGATTCGATCCTTCACCTCTTCCCAAAGGGCGGCCTGGGTCAGGCAGCGCTCGACGAGCTCGTCGAGAAACGCCTTGTCTCGGATTCCCGCCATGCGGGGGGCGTAAGCGACGTTGTCGTAGATCGACAGTGGCAGGCCGACCGGAAGGGGGAACACCATGCCGATGCCGCGACGGAGGTTGTAGACGTCGCGCATCTTCGAGACGTCCTTGCCTCCGACGATGATGTCACCGTCCACCTTGGCCGAATCGACAAAATCGATGGTCCGGTTGATGCACTTGAGGAACGTCGTCTTGCCCGAGTTCGCGGGACCGATCACACCGAAGATCGTCCTCTCCGGAATCTGGAGATTGACGTTCTGGAGCGCGACCTTGGAGCCGTAGCTCACCTGGACGTTGCGAAACTCGACTTGAGGCGTCTGTAGTTGAGTGTTCATTGAGTTCGCCTCCTACCACTTCTTGCGCGAACGGAGTCGAGCACGGACGTAAATCGAAATGGCGTTGACGAGGGCACCATTCCGATCAGGACGACCGCGGTACCGTAGGGGAGCGACTCTGGCGCACCCTTGAGCTGCTTCGCCACGTAGTAGAGGTGCATGGAGAGAGCCATGAAGCCCTCGTCGAGACCGTACGGGAAGACGTAGTCGAGGCCCTGGCTCTTCGCGAGCGGCAGGAACGTCGCGACGCCTGTCAGCATGATCGGCGCGGTCTCTCCAGCGGCGCGAGACACCTGGAGGATGACGCCCGTGAGGATTCCGCTGATCGAATTTGGAAGAACGATCGTTCGGATCGTCTGCCAGCGCGACGCGCCCATGTTCCAGCAGGCCTCGCGGAAGGCCATCGGCACGGCGGCAAGCGCTTCCTTGGTGCTCGTAATGATGACGGGAAGCGTCATGATCGCGAGAGTACAGGAGGCAGCCATGACGGACTTGCCCATGTGGGCGAAGTGGACGAACGCTCCGACACCGAAGAGACCGTGCACGACACTCGGGACTCCCGCGAGGTTCACGACCGCGAGGTTGATGATTCGAGTCGCCCAGTTGTCCTTCGCGAACTCGTTGAGATAGACGCCGGCAAAGACGCCGATCGGAGCCGCGATGAGGAGAGAGAGAAAGACGAGGTAGAAGGTACCGACCAGCGGCGCCCAGATTCCACCGAGCTTTCCTTGCTCGACCGGGTTTTCGAAAATGAACGACGGGGTCAGGGAAGGGAAACCCTTGACCAGCAGGTAGCCTATCACGATGACCAAGCTGACAACGAGCAGTGTCGTGACGCCTCCGAGGAACTGTTTGACCAGTCGCTCAGTCTTCTGCTTCTTGATCTCGATCGGAGTGACCGAGAAGACTTCGTTCGCTCCAGCTGCAGCGGGGTTGGGTGTGGATCCGTTACTAGGCATTTTGCTTACCTCGAATCCCTTTCACGACAAGGTCCGCGCTCAGGTTGACGACGAACGCCATTCCCATGAGCACGATTCCGATGAGAAACAGCGACTGGTAGTGACCGTCACCGCGGGACGTATCCGGCAGCTCGTTCGCGATCGTGGCGGTGAGCGTCTTGACGGGAGCGAGGATCGATTTCGGTATCTGCGCAGAGTTTCCGGTCGCCATGAGAACGGCCATCGTCTCGCCGATCGCTCGGCCGACGCCGAGGAGCACCGCGGCGAGGAGGCCGTTGCGTGCGGCGGGGAAGAGGACCTTGTAGATCACCTGCCAGCGACTCGCTCCCAGCGCGACAGCGGCTTCGCGGAACGAGTCTGGCACGGCCTTGAGCGCGTCCTCGCCGACAGAGACGACGATCGGGATGCTCATGAGCGCGAGGATGATCGCACCATTGAGCATATTGACGCCGG
>CAYZGY010001201.1:0-2179 GCA_964478085.1 uncultured Planctomycetia bacterium | reverse complement strand
CAAGCAGTTCCCGAACGCGGAAAAGTATCATGACTTCCGCAAGATGCTCGACAAGCTCGACGGCAAGATCGACGCGGTCACCGTCGGGACGCCCGACCACACGCACGCCGTCGCGGTGACGGACGCCCTTCGTCGCGGCAAGCACGTCTACTGCGAGAAGCCGCTGGCGCACTCGATCCACGAGGTGCGCGCGATCTCGAAGCTCGCGAAAGAGAAGAACGTCGTCACGCAGCTCGGAAACCAGGGTCACTCGTCCGAGTCGATCCGCCGTTTCGTCGAGTGGGTGCACGACGGCGCGATCGGGACGGTCACGAAGATCCACACTTCGTGCGACGCGTTCCCGAACGTCTACTGCCAGATGAACAAGCTCGAGGAGCAGAAGAAGAAGCACGACGTTCCGAAGGGGCTCGACTACGACCTCTGGCTCGGCCCGGCCGCCGGCCCCGAGTACAGCCCGCTGTGGGTACCGTGGAACTGGCGCGGATGGATGCCCTTCGGAACGGGATGCATCGGTGACTTCGGTTGCCACGTCATCGATCCGTCCTTCTGGGCCTTCGATCTCGGCGCGCCGACCTCGGTTCACGCGAAGGTGCACGAGAGCTACGATCCGAAGAAGCACCACCTCGTCTACCCGCCGGCCACGGAGATTACGTGTAAGTTCCCGGCGAAGGGCAAGCGTCCGGCGGGCGAGATGAAGGGGTTCGACGGCAAGGGGCGCACGCCGCGACCCGAGGGAGCCGACGGCAGGATTCCGGGCACGGGCGGAGTCATCTACGGAACCGAGGGAATCATCGTCCACGGTTCGCACGGAGCGGGCGGCTGCCGCATCCTTGGTGAGAAGGCCAAGGAGTACAAGTACCCGCCGAAGACGATTCGTCGCGTCCGCGGCCACCACGGCGACTGGCTCGATTCGATCCGCTCGAACGGCAAGCAGAAGGCCGGCTCGGACTTCCCGAGCTTCGGTGGACCGCTCACCGAGGTCGCGCTCCTCGGCGCCGTCGCGATTCGATTCCCGGGCCAAGAGCTCCAGTGGGACTCGAAGGCGATGAAGGTCACGAACGTGAAGGAGGCGAACGTCTTCGTCGCGCCTCCGTATCGGGCGGGATGGAAGCTCGCCTAAGCGATCGTTTCACCTCACGCCAAGCGAATTCGCGGGGCGTCCTTCTTCGGGAGGGCGCCCGGTTTCTATTTGGCGCGGTTCATCTCAGAACCGTTCGTTGTGCCACCACTCGTCGAACACGCGAGGGCAGAGACGGCGGTGAGGGCTACGCTTCCGAGTCGTGAAAGTCGGGGCATGCGCTGATCTTGATCCGCGCGGAGGCGCTCTGCAAGTCCTCGGTGCCGCGGCGGCTCGAAGCGGCGCGAATTCTCGGCTCGCCGTCTTGCCCTCAGGCGAAAATCGAGTATCCCTGAGTCGCTCTGATCCCTTTTCGAGCGCCCATCATGCCCGTCATCCTCGCGATTCTGATCCTCATCGACGCCTCCGGGCTCGCGTACACCGCGATCGAGGGCCTGCTGCTCGAAGATATCGACTCCGTCAGGCGTCATTTCCTCAGCGGCGTCCTGACGACGATCGCCGTCGTCTTCACACACAGCCTCGTGCTCTTCTACCTCATCGGGACAGGCATCGACATCCGCGAGGCGGCCGAGGCCAGCCCCGAGCTCGAGAGGTACTTCGTCCCGCTGACGCGGGATCTCAAGCGACGCGTCTTTCCTGCGGGCTGCTTCGCGGCGTTCTTCACCATCGTCGCTGCGATGATGGGAGCCGAGGTGCACAGCCGGCTGATCTCGGCGAGTGGGGCGGTCGACGCGCCGCTGCCGATTCGCGGCGTCAGCGTCTGGTGGCTCCATCTCGTCGTGGTCTCTCTGGCCCTCGTCGGGAACATCTGGGCGTTCATCGCCGAGTTCCGGGCCGCGAAGGCGAATCGAGCGGCGATTCAGGAGCTCAATCGGCTCCTGACAGCGGCGCCTCAGGCCCCTTCGGAGAGCGCTTCGACAGACTCCTGAGCGGCTCCGAGAAGGCCGCTCGAGGGGGGCAAAAAAAGGGCTTCCCAAAAGCGAGCGGAATTCTTAGGATCTCCCATCTCGTGAAAAAAGGCACAGGTTCGAGGTCTGCCTGCATCTTGTAGCAGGCTAAGGACTTGTGGAAATCTTTCCAGTGCGATCATTCCCCTTCTAT
>CAYZGY010001200.1:0-2187 GCA_964478085.1 uncultured Planctomycetia bacterium | reverse complement strand
CGGCCTTCTCGGGAGCGACGGCGACGACTTCCCCGCCCTCGTACGCCATTCCGAGGCCAACCATCGCACGAGCGGCGCCCGCAGCGGCGCCGACCCCGAGATCGCGGGTGAGCTCGGGACTCATCCGCGTCTCGGGATGACGCTCGTCGATCTCGAAGACCGGCGGCGGCATGGCGGCCTGCCATGCTGGAACGTCGCCGGCGGGCGCCGGCTCCGCTGACTTCGCGTCCTGCGGAATCACGACCGAGCACGCACCGATCGACAAGACGAGTCCAGAGATCATCCGGAACGACAGGTGGCTCGATCGCGACGTCCGCATACGAAATCCTCCACAACCCTGCCGAACCTGCGCGACTTACGCAGGAACCGTCGGCGCTCCTACTTTGCGATAGAGCTCGAGCGTCTTCCGCGCGACGCTCTCCCACGAGAACTGATCCTCGGCACGCTGACGTCCCGCAGCTCCAAATCGCTTCGCGAGCTCCGGGTCTCCCGCGAGACGATCGATGCCCGCGGCAAGCTCCCGCTCGAACGCGTCCGCGTCGAGAGGGCCGATTCCTTCTCCGCTCTCGAACGGAACCAAGAGCCCCGTCTCCTCGTGTACGACGACCTCGGGGATGCCTCCGACGGCCGTAGCGACGACCGGCGTCTCGCACGCCATCGCCTCGAGGTTGATGATTCCGAAGGGCTCGTAGACCGAGGGGCAGACGAACATGTCTGCCGCGCTGTAGAGCGCGACAAGATCTTCGACGGGAACCATCTCGGGCACCCAGTAGACCCCGGGTCGCGATTCTCCGACGCGACGAACCTCCGCTTCCATCTCACGTCCGATCTCCTCCGTGTCGGGAGCGCCCGCGCAGAGCACGGCCTGAATGTCGGAGTCGAGATGCTCGAGCGCACGAACGAGATGAACGACGCCCTTCTGCCTCGTGATGCGACCGACGAACAGCAGGAACGGCTTCGATGGATCGAAACCGTACTTCGTCGCGTATCGCTCGACGACGCTCGGCGCCTCGATATTGCGAAAGAGCGCCAGGTCGATACCGTTGTAGATCACGTGAACGCGTTCCGGATCGACGTCGTAGACCTCGAGGACCTCGTCGCGCGTCGCCGTCGAGACCGCGATGATCGCGTCCGCGGACTCGTACGCGCTGCGCTCGATCCAAGACGACAGATCGTACCCGTTTCCGAGCTGCTCACGCTTCCATGGCCGCAGCGGCTCGAGAGAGTGCGCCGTCACGATGAGCGGAATCCCGTAGAGCTTCTGCGCCCAGACCCCGGCCGCCATCGAGTACCACGTATGACAGTGGACGGCGTCGGCATCCGTCACTGTCGCGGCCATCTCGAGACCGACCTGGAGCGGCTCCACCGCCTTGCGTCGAGAGTCACTCAAATCGCCGACGGACTCCGCCGGTGCCGAGAACCCGCGAACGGACGCGGTCCCGTTGCCGCCATCTCGCTTCTGCTTGCCGAAGCAGCGCACCTCGACATCGACGAGCTTGGCGAGCTCGCGACTGAGAAAGTCGATGTGCACTCCCGCGCCGCCGTAGACGTGCGGGGGATATTCCTTGGAGAGAAGCAAGACCTTATTCATGAACTGTTCCCTTGGCGCTCCGCGCCCTTTCGATCATCGCGAACCGGAGAAGACGCGCGCCTTCCTCCGAGCCTCGATATCGACATTCCGTCCCGTCCTTCTGAAACACGGTACGGCGGTCTTCGTACAGCCTTCATTTCCTCGCGAGGAAGGCCGGAAAAGCTCCCCGGAGAACCCGATTCCCCTCGTTCATTCAACGTTATCCAACCGAACCATTTCCCAAAAAGAATTGCTGGGCAAAAGCCTCAAGCCTCCCGTCGGAGAGTGCGAAGAAACTCCTCAAGAGCCCGTTGAAAAGTCGATTCGGCGTCCAAGCGGCCTCCTTTCTGTTCGAGCGAGACTGCGGTAGATGGGTTGAGTTGCTGGGGGGCAATTCTGGGCAGAAGCTTCTCGGCCGACGTCCGCGGGCCGTTACGGAGGTAGGAAGGGACCATGAGATCCGACAATCGTCTTCAAGAGCTCCAGAGTGAGGTCAAGCGCCTCGAGGAGGCTTTTCAAGCCGAGCGTGCCGCTACGCGGCGCAGCTCGCAAGCCACCCTCGCGATCGCCATCTCGCTCTCGCTCGTCGTGGTCGCATTCGTGATCGCGAATTTCGT
>CAYZGY010001199.1:0-2189 GCA_964478085.1 uncultured Planctomycetia bacterium | reverse complement strand
CGGCACGCAGGCGTGCCCGCCCGAGATTCCGTGATCGAGGTTCGAAAAGACAGTGAAGTCGGCACGGTGCTTCTCGAGCGAGCGAAGCGTCTCCGGAAGCGTGTAGTCTCGTCCGGCGTCCGTCGGAAAGAACGCCTTCTGATAGACGCCGTAATTGTTCGAGAGACAGACGACTCGCTTGACGGGCATCTTCGGTTTCTGACCCGCCGCGACCTCGTCATTGGCGCTGGCATGAGTCGACGAAAGCGACTCGAGCATGGGTAGCGCGATCGCGACTCCAGCGCGGCGCAGGAAGCGACGTCGATTGTACGGACGGCTCATTCGGATTCGACCTTTCGGAGAACGAGTGACCCGAGAATTCTAGCATCTCGCGTCACACCGAACGAGCAAGAATCCGTTACCGGGCTGCCTCGCAGGGCGGGTAATCGTCGCACTCGTCGGGCAGACCGTTGCTTTCGCAATCGCTGCTCGTCCCGAGCTCGATGTCCTCTCGATCCTCGATTCCGTTCGCGTTGCAGTCGGCAGCGAAAGTGCCACGCGGATCAGCGAGGAAAACCAGGGCGAACAGGATGACCTGCGAAACGCAAAAACGAACACCCACTCTGTGACAACCCGAGTGACCGAACATCGAAAAGCCCACGATCGAATCGGAACACCATCGTGCTCACGAAACGGAGCCGCCCAAGACGGCGACATCTTGGTCGACTCCGCTCTGTCACTCATTCAGATTCGCCTGGGATTCTTCGCCCGTTCAGAGCTCGATACCGACGCCGAGAGTAGGCCCTGACATCTCGAGATCTGCTCGCGAGTCGAAACTGTCCTCGTCGTCGTAGTCCCATCGTCGCCAGCCCGCGAAACAGCGAACGTAAGGGACCGGTCGAATCCCGATCCCGCCTTCGTACGTTCGAAACGAGGTCTCGAGCACGCCGTCGCTGACGAGCACGTGCATCACCCACTGACCGTAGATATCGAACCACTCCAAGGGCTGCCAGGCTCCGCGAGCTCCGAACCCCACGCCCCACGAGGTGGCGTCGTCCGTCACCTTCTGCGCGCCGCGACGGCTCTCGAGGTCGACGTGAACCGCGGCCATTTGTACAAGCCCTTCGAGCCTCACCCGGTCGAAGACCTTCAGACCTCCACTGAGACCGACAGTTCCCACGTTGAGGTCGAAGTCATTGCGGATGCGCCCACCGATCGAACGACCGTCGAGCGTGATCATGTCACCCGGCCCGAGCTGCTGCGTCGACTCTCCACGACCTTGCACGTATTCGCCGAAGAACGTCATCGCCGGCTGAATGATCGGCGGCGGTGACGGCTCTTCCCCGTCCTCCTCTCCTTCGACGACAGCGACTTCTTTTTTCGAGAAGAGGGTGTCTTCCGCCTCCCACGCGATGCGCGTCCCCGGGAAGAAGACGTCGTCGTCATCCCCCTTGAAGCTCGACTTCTGAAGACAGCTGGTGCTCAGAATCGGCATCAGAAAAATGAAGAACACACAGATCAGAATTCGCCAGATTTCCGTCATGCCGACCCTCCTGTGGAGCGCCCGATCTTCTCATCAGACTTCGTCGCGAGGCGTCGTAGTCTGAAGAGAAGATCGGGATGGTCAATGCCCGCGACCGCGGAGGAGTACGCGCCGTTTTCGATGGAGTTCCGGAGAAATCCTCGAGCGAATCTGCCGTCGTGTTTTCTTACGCGATGATTTCGTCGACGACGTGACCGTGTACGTTTGTGAGACGGCGATCGATGCCGTTGTGGTAGAAGGTCAGCTGCTCGTGATCGATGCCGAAGAGATGCAGGACGGTCGCGTGGAAGTCGTGCCAGTGAACGGGGTTCTCCGCGACCTTCCAACCGATCTCGTCCGATTCTCCATACGCGACGCCGGGGCGCAGACCGGCGCCGGCCATCCAGACCGAGAAGGCGTACCGATTGTGATCACGTCCCGGTCCGACTTGATTCGATCCCGACTGCGCGAACGGAGTGCGTCCGAATTCCGTCGTGAAAAGAACGAGCGTGTCCTCGAGCATGCCACGACGCTTGAGATCCTTGACGAGCGCGGCGACGGGCTTGTCGATGCGACGCGCCTCGGCCGTGTGGTTCTGCTTGACGTTCTCGTGAGCGTCCCAACTCGTTCGTGGACTCCCTCCGATCGGTCCGCCCGAGTAGATCTGAACGTACCGCACGCCCTTCTC
>CAYZGY010001198.1:0-2191 GCA_964478085.1 uncultured Planctomycetia bacterium | reverse complement strand
GGACGCGCGAAAGCCGCAGGACGAGATCATCCTCGTCGAAGGGCTTGGCGACGTAGTCGGTCGCCCCGGCTCGCATCGCCGTGACGGCATGATCGATACTCGAATGGGAGGTCATCATGACAACCGGCGTCTCGAGATCTACCTCGCGAAGGCCCGCGAGGATCTGGAGTCCGTCGGTATCCGGAAGCATGTAGTCGAGAAGGATCAGGTCGAACGTCTCCTTCTCGAGTGCGGCGGCTGCCTCAGCGCCGTCGCCGGCGGCGACAGTGTGGTAACCCTCCTGCTCCAGACGATCCCGAAGCGAGAGGCGGAGGAGTTTTTCGTCGTCTACGACGAGAATCGACTTCGACATGTTGGTTCTTCAGCGACTCGAGACCGCGGGGATGTGTTCTGAGCTCGGATCGCGCCTGCGCCGACGCTGGGCGATCCGCTCACCGAGTGATTGCGGAACTCTTAGCGAACGACGTGCCACACCGAAATCGCGTCTCTTCCCGATTCCCCTCAGAATACCCATGAGAAATATCCCGCAAGCCACCTTCTTATGGGAAATATCCCCCTGTCGCCCTGAAGAAAGCCGCCTCTCAGGCGGATCCGCCACGGCCCACGCTTTGCAATCGAGACCGACGGGATTTTCGCGATGCTCGAAGAACTCATCAACTACTGGCCGGATACGACACTCCTGATCGGACTCGTCGGCTCGACCTGTGCGTCGGGCCACGCCGTGCTCTACAAGCGCGACTCACGAGCCCTGATCGGCTGGGTCGCGCTGATTTGGTTCGTGCCGATCGGAGGCGCGCTCCTCTACGCCGCTCTCGGCGTCAACCGGATCGCCCGTCGCGCCGTCTCGTTGCGCGGATCGGCTTCGCCGAGCCGAGGAGCGGGCGACGAAGCCGCCGCGACGGGCGGTGATCTCCCGAGCGAGCTTTCCCATCTCGCGCCCCTCTCTCGGCTCGTTCACTCCGTCACCGAACGCCCCCTCCTCTTCGGAAATCGACTGACGACGCTGCGAGACGGTGACGTCGCCTACCCGGACATGCTCGAGGCGATCGACGGAGCGACGAGATCCGTTTCGCTCAGCACGTATATCTTCGCCGTCGACACGGTCGGCAGTCGATTCGTCGAGGCACTCGCCCGGGCCGTCGAACGCGGCGTCGAGGTGCGTGTCCTCATCGATGCGGTCGGCGCTCGCTACAGCTCGCCGCGCGCGTTCGGAGCTCTCGACAAGTCGAACATTCCGAACGCAGCGTTCCTCCCGACGAGCCTTCCTTGGCGCCTTCGATTCGCGAATCTGCGCAACCACCGCAAGCTCCTCGTCGTCGACGGTCGCGTCGGATTCACTGGCGGCATGAACCTCCGCGAGACCCACTGTCTCGACACCGAGACGACGAGCCCGACGTCGGACGTCCACTTTCGCGTCGAGGGTCCCGTCGTTCGAGATCTTCAAGCCGCCTTCGCCATCGACTGGACCTTCGCCACGGATGAAGCGCTCGAAGGGGAAGCGTGGTTTCCGCAGCTCGAACTCGTCGGCAGGACCATCTCGCGTGGAGTCCCCGACGGTCCGGACGAGGACTACGACAAGCTCCGCTTGACGATTCACGGGGCCATCGCGTCGGCGCGATCCTCGATCCGCATCGTCACGCCGTACTTTCTGCCCGACACGCCGCTCATCACGGCCCTCAACGTCGCCGCGCTTCGCGGTGTCGAGGTCGACATCGTCCTTCCCGGCCACGGTAACTGGCCGATGGTCGACTGGGCCACGAACGCGATGCTCTGGCAGCTCATCGAACGTGGCTGTCGCGTGTGGAAGACGCCGGACCCCTTCGACCACGCGAAGCTGATGACCGTCGACGATTCGTGGGTGCTCGTCGGCTCGGCGAACTGGGACCCGCGAAGCCTGCGACTCAACTTCGAGTTCGACCTCGAATGCTACGACGAAGCCTGGGTGCCCGAGCTCTCGAAGCTCATCGACGAGAAGATCGACGCGGCACGCCGCGTCACCCTCGAAGAGCTCGATCAACGTGGATTCTGGACTCGCCTGCGCGATGGCTGCTCACGTCTTCTGTCACCGTACCTCTGACCCACGACCAGGAACTCCACCCTACCAGCCTCCGAAAACGAGATCGAGCCACGCGACGCATCGCCGCGTCGGGACGTCATCTCGCCAGCCGCCGACCTTTCAACTACAGAATCG
>CAYZGY010001197.1:0-2196 GCA_964478085.1 uncultured Planctomycetia bacterium | reverse complement strand
CGAGGAGGGCTGCGCGGCTGGCGGCGTCCTTGCTGCGCTTGAAGAGCGAGAGGAGCTTCGGTGCGGCGTCTGCATTTGGCCAGGCGATGAGCGTCTCCCGCGCGGCGGGACTCAGTTTCGGGTCGCGACTGTCGAGAGCCGAGCGGACGAGCTCGAACGATTCCGCCGACGGTTGCGTCCTGAGAAGCCGCACGAACTCGGCTCGGCCCGACTCGTAGAACCGATGAAGAATCCGCTCACGCGCCTCGCTCGGCGGCAGGCGATCGATCGCCGTCCGGGCAGCCGTCACCCAATAAGATCTCGTATTCGGATCCTTCGCCGCTCTCATCGGCTCGAGGAGTCGCTCGACCTGCTCCGGCGTCATGGCGATCTGACCCAACGACGTGATCACGGGCTTCTCGAGTCGGAAGCCGAGCTGCCCAGCGGTCGCGAATTCGTAAACGGCCTCGAAGCCGGCGGGTGATTTCCGTTCGCAGAGAACCCCCAAAACGATGTACCGGCCGGATCCTCGTGTGCGTGTAAACGCCTCCGCGAGGGCCTCGTCGGCCCATGGAGAATCGAGAGCGACGAGCCTGTCGACGAAGACCTTCCACTCCTCGGTTGGCCGGTCGGCCGCGATCCCCAGAACCGGCCGAAGGGCGTCCTGGCCCGCGACACGAAAGATCGCGTCAATCGCAGCGGCTCGCACCTCGTCACTCTTGCTCGAGATCATCCTGATGATGGCCCCTGACGCGTTCCGCTCTCCGGTCTGCCCGAGAGCCCGCAAGACGGAAGCCTGCTCCGACTCAGGAAAGCTGTGGAGCAGCTTCGAGACCTCGACGACCACATCGCCCTTCGCGTGCGGAAGGATGCGGATCGCGAGGGCGCGCTGCCGCGGATCCTTCGACTGAAACGCTCGAACGATCTCCTTTCCTGCTTCCGCGTGACCGACGGAAACGAGACCTCGTAGGCCGGCAAAGCGTAGGTGCTCTGGCGCATCGTCGGACGTGAATCTCGAGTAGATCTTCGCAGCCGAAGCGCCGTCCCCCGCCTGAACGTAGAGCTCGGCGCAAGCGAGCAGGGCGTTGTCGATATCGACACCGAGAGTCTTCGCCGCCTTCGCACGTGCGGACTCGAGCGCTGCGACCGCTTCAGCACCACCGAGGTATCCGAGTGCTGTCGCTGCGGCACTGGAGACGTCCGCGCTCGAAGATTCGAGCAACTTGACGAGATCGGATGCCGCCTCGCGATACCGCGTCCGTCCGAGCGTGTGTGCGATTCCGGCTTGGACTGCCCCACTCGTTTTCGCGAGCGCTCGATGCAGAGCCTGCCGCGCCGAGACGTCCTCGATGCGACCCAACGCGTAACGCGCGAGGTGAGAGAGAGCCGGGTCATGCAGGACTTCCTCGAGAACCGGAACGGATCGCTTCGTCGCGACCGTGCGAAGCTGACGACAGATGACGTCCTTCGCGTCGCGCGTCATTTTCATCTCGAGCGCTTTGGCGAGCTCGTCCTCGACCGCCTCCCGCTGATTCTTGTCAGCGAGCGAAGCCACCGCGATCGACTCGATCTTCTTCACAGCGGAGTCGTTCTTTCCGAACTCGAAGGTCGCCGCCTCCTCGATCGCCTTGCGAAGCTCGACGATCGAGTCTTCCGCTCGGGAGGTCAGAGGGCAACACAGAGAGAACAGGAGCAGCAGCGCGCACGAAGAGCGTATCAACATCAGACGATCCCCCATGGCTCGCGCATCGGACGGTCGAGCCAGCGGCTCGCTTCGGCGTCGCCGATGATCTGCTCCTTGTCCGGATCCCACTTGATCGGACGCTTGAGCCAGTACGCGATGTTCCCGAGATGGCAGAGCGAAGCGGTTCGATGGGCAACCTCGATGTCGCGGAACGGCTTCTCGCGCGAGCGCACGCAGTGGAGGAAATCTCCGAGGATTCCACCACGCCCCTTGTAGTTCGGGATGTGAATGTCGGGAGGCTTCGGACGACCCCGGCGCCCCTTCGTCTTCGGAATCTCGCCCTCCGTACCGCGGAAGGAGAGCAGACCTCCCCACCCGCCGCCGTGATACATCTTGAGACCGTTCGCGAACTTGAAGGTCAGGTGCTTGTGCTCCTTGCCATCCGGCGGAATGATCTCGCGCGGCCCCGTGTGGTGCACGTTGCACGTGAACATCGCTCCACCGAAGCCGTGGCAGCCCCAATCGGTCATGCC
>CAYZGY010001196.1:0-2200 GCA_964478085.1 uncultured Planctomycetia bacterium | reverse complement strand
GACGACCTCGACCGGATTCGCGTCGCGCGAGTCGAAGACCTGGGTGAATCCGAGCTGACGAGCCAATTCGAGCTTCGGCGCGTCGATGTCGAAGAGGAAGACTCGCGAAGCTCCCATCGCACGCACCCACTGCGCGACCATCAGACCGATCGGTCCGATGCCGAAGATCGCGACGCTCTCGCCCGGAGACGATCCACCGCCACGCTTCACCGCGTGGAGCGCCACGGCGGCGGGCTCCGTCATCGACGCGCTCTCGAGCGAGACGTTGTCGGGAACGGGAACGAGGTTTCGCTCGGGGGCGACGACGTACTCCGCAAAAGCGCCGTCACAACGCGAGCCGAGGTAGTCGTAGTCGTGACACTGGACGTATCGACCCTGTTCGCACGCAGCACAGCGATCGCACCAGAGGAGCGGAAAGACGGCGACGCGGTCACCGACGGAAATCGCATCCGAGACGCTCTCGCCGATGCTCTCGACGGTGCCCGCGAACTCGTGCCCGCAGACCGTCGGGAAGCTGTACGTCCCCTTCGAGTAGATACGAGGCAGATCGGATCCGCAGACGCCGCAGAATCCGATGCGCACGCGCACCTCGCCCGTGCCGGGTTGCGGTGCCGGAACGTCTTCGAGACGGACGTCGCCGACAGCGTGAAGAACGAGTGCCTGCATGTTGTTCTTGATCTCGGTACTCATCGCGAATCCCTCAAGTCAAATCAGCCGACGAATACTCGATCACAACAACACTCGAGCAGGTTCGTCGTCCCGGTTCCTCCGGGGCGATGAACCGCTCGAGTATCGCGGCGAGTCGCCGCGACGTGGCGTCGTCTCGATGTTCGGACACTCTCCATCTCTGCCTCACCATCGACTCCCGACTCATGCGCGTAGCCTCGCCCCTCCTCACCTCACTCCGACCGACGCGCCAAACCCTCCGCCACGACCTCCTGCGTGCGCTTCATGTTCTCCGCACGCGAGCCGTCCCGCGAATACAGACTGCTCGTCCCCGCGACCAAGATGTCCGCACCCGCCGCGACCATGTCCGGAATGTTCGCGTAGCTGACGTTTCCATCGACACTGATCGGACCGGCGGCGCCCTTCTCCGCGAGGTAATCGCGACACGCCGCGATCTTGCGAATCGCGGAGGGGACCATCTTCTGACCGGCGAAGCCGGGATTGACCGTCATCAGGAGCACCAAGTCGAGCCGCTCGATCGTGTAGTCGAGCGCTTCGAGCCGAGTCGCCGGGGTTGAGCGCCACGCCCGCCTTGATGCCGCGGTCCTGAATCATCGCGAGCGTGCGATCGAGGTGCATCGCCGACTCGTAGTGAACGGCGATCTGCTCCGCGCCGATCTCGGCGATCTGTCCGACGAACCAATCGTTGTCCTTCACCATGAGGTGCACGTCGAACGGGATCTTCGTCTTCGAGCGCAGGTCCGCGAGCGCGCCGAGCCCCATCGGCATGTTCGGCGCGAAGTGCGCGTCCATGACGTCGAGGTGGAGCCAGTCGACGCCGACTTCGGCGAGCAGGGCGACTTCTTCGGCGAGCGCCGTCTGGTCGGCGCACATGAGCGACGGAGCGATCTCCACGGTCCGCGAGGCGGAGTCTGGCGACATATCGGTTCCCGTTCGAGGTGGGTCATCTCGCGCACGAGGGCGCGAAGCGGCAAACTCGAGAGCATACCGCGAGCGAGACGCGAGATCTACGCGCTGGCGTTCATCGTCGCCAAGACGCTGTCAGGGGTTCACTTACGCGATCGCCAGGAGTTCACTCAGGCGATCACCCATTCCAGCGATCATGCCGTGACGCCGTCGCGGCGCTTCTTGAACTCGTTGATCAGTCCGTTCGTCGACGAATCGTGACTGCGCACCTCGTCGGCGCCCTCGAGCTCACCGAGAATCTTCCCGGCAAGCTGCTTGCCGAGTTCGACGCCGAACTGGTCGAACGAGTTGATCGCCCAGATGGATCCCTGGACGAAGACCTTGTGCTCGTAGAGCGCGATAAGCGCGCCGAGGGTCTCCGGGTCGAGCTTCTGGAAGAGGATCGTGTTCGTCGGCCGGTTGCCCGGGAAAACCTTGTGGCGGACGAGCGCCTCGTCGACGGGCGAATCGTCGCCGCGCTTCGCCGCGGCCGCCTCGAGCTCCGCGCGAGCTTCGTCGGCCGTCTTCCCACGCATCAGCGCCTCGGTCTACGCGAAGAAGTTCGTGA
>CAYZGY010001195.1:0-2201 GCA_964478085.1 uncultured Planctomycetia bacterium | reverse complement strand
GCGGGGAGACTACTTCGCCGCCCCGCCGAGGTAGAGCGGGTAGAGGCCGCGTAGTAACGGGCCGAGCCACTCGCCGTCGCTGCTGTCACCCGACTTCGCCTTGCCGAAGTCCTCGAGTCCGGCGTCGAGACTCTGCGAGAGCTCTCGAACCATCGCGTAGAGAGCCTTGTCGTCTTCCGACGGAAGCCCGGTCTCGTTCAGCCGGTCGGCGAAGATCAACGCGCGGTGAAGCGCGATCTCGCGATCGTCGGGGTGCTCGTCGGCGAGCTTCGCGAGGAACTGCTCGGCGCGGTCGAGCACCTCGAGCTCGAAGGCCTCGAGGCGGTAGGCGTTGAGGATGTGACGCTCGCTCGGGGTCTTCGCGAGCTGCTCCTCCTTCTCGGCCAGACCGTTCTCGTCGAGGAGCATCGCGAGCCGCGTGTCGATCCTCTGCGCGAGACCGCGGTCGTTCTTGACCGTCTCGAGGAGTCGAGTGTCGGGAACGGCGAGCCGCTCCGCGTAACGCTGGTCGTTCGGGAAGGCCGCCTGGCCACGCTTCCACACATCACGTGCCGCCGCCGGGTTCTTGCCTTTGACCTGTGCGTCACCGAGGCCGAGAAAGATCTCGGAGTAGTGCTGCTCGACGGGCCGCCCGAGCTTCGTGTGCTCCTCCTGAAGCTCGAGGCACTTTTCGAAGTGGACGATCGCGTCGTCCCAGTGCTTGAGCGTGTGCGGCCAGTAGAGGTGGTTCATGCCCGAGATGTAGTGAACCGCGTAGGAGTCAGGGTATCGCTCCCCGACGAGCCCGAGCTCGGCGAGAGACTCCTTCGCGATGCTCGCCTGGCGTATCGCCTCGTTCGACAAGGTCGGGATCTTGTCGATCAGCGCGAGCGCGAGCTGCAGGCGAACGGCCGGCTGACCGTCCGTGACTCGCACGAGATCGCGAAAGAACTCGATCGAGCGATCGAAGTAGCCGCCCTCGACGCACTCGAAACGGTACTGGTTCGCGAGCGACATGTTTCTCGGCTTACGACGGAGCTGCCCTTCGAGCTCGAGGACACGCGTCGGTGACGCGGCCTCGGCGACGACCTCTCGCTCGCGGACGACCGCGAAGTACTTCGACTGGCGCTCCTCGGCCGAGGCAGGCTCGCCCTTTTCCGTCACGCGGTAGTGTCGGTCGGCGCGGAGCCGGTCGAATTCCTGAACGACGCCGCTCGGCCAGAAGACCGTCATCTTCTCGACGACCATCGCCTTCGCGAGACCGAAATGGAGACGGTACGACGACTGACTCGCGTAGCCGTTGACGCCCGTCACCTCGCGCGTCAGGTGAATCTTCGAACCCGTCGAGACGTCTTTCGCGGTCACCTGGACGCGCGCGCCGATCGCATTGCGATTCGATTTCGTTCCGACAAGACTGACCTTGAGCCAGTGTTTCTGCTGCCGCGCGCCCATCTCGCTCGCGTAGTTGCGGGAGAGGACCGCGGGTGCCCCCTGATTGGCGAAGTAGATCTCGAGGTCCCCATCGTCGTCGAGATCCGCGAGCGCGATGCCGCGACCGTCGAAGGTCTGACCGACACCCTCTGCCACGGCGACCTCCTCGAACGCACCGTCGCCCTTGTTGCGGAAGAGTCGCGTCGACTCGTGCCCCGAGAGGCTGAAGTTCTTCATCGGCGGCCACTGCGTCGAATCCTCGGGCTCGAAGGTCGGATCGACCGCGACGTTCGCGAGAGCCTCCCAGTACGCCTCCTCGCCATCCGAGACGAATCCGTTGACCGTGACGATGTCGAGGTCGCCGTCGAGATCGTAATCGAAGAAACGGCCGCACCAGCCCCAACCACCGTCGAATGTACGCGTCGTCCCCGAGACGTTCGTGAACGTCTGGTCACCACCATTGAGGAAGAGGAAGTTGCCTTCCTTGAGGTACTCCTTCGTCGTGATGTTGGTGACGTAGATGTCCGAGAAGCCGTCGTTGTTGAAGTCGCCGAAGTCGACGTTCATGCCCTTGAACGTCTCGGGGCCGATCGCCGTCATGGTGAAGTCGGTGAAGGTCCCGTCGCCGTTGTTGAGGAATAACTTGTCCTGCCCGAAGTCATTCGCGATGTAGAGGTCGACGTCGCCGTCGTTGTCGATGTCGGAGATGCCCGCGTCGAGCGACCAGCCCGTGTCGTCGAGCTGGAGACCGTGCGCGACCTCCTCGAAGCGCAGCCCGCCGAGGTTGCGGT
>CAYZGY010001194.1:0-2201 GCA_964478085.1 uncultured Planctomycetia bacterium | reverse complement strand
CGTACACTGCCGGTGAATGATCCAATTGAGCGCGCGCGTACACGCGCCTTCGACTCCCTCGACCTCGATCGGGTCGAGACGGCCGAGCGCCATGACGACGGCTGCTGTGTCATCGATATCGGGGTAGAAGTCGTTGCGGAACTGGAAGGGCCAGCCGCTGCACTCGGCGTCGCGCACACGGATCTTCCAGTCACCTGCGCGGCGAATCTCCTTCGAGACGAGCCAACGGCCCGCGTCCTGAAGGATGCGGAAGTCGCGCGAATCGGCGCCGTAGTCGACCTCGTCCGCGTGGGCGGCTTCATCGACGGCGTTGATCGCCAGCGCCGTGTCCCACACGGGCGAGAGGCACGGCTGGAGGTGCATCTCGTCGCCGTTCTCGATTTCGAGCTCTTCGAGTCGCTCGATAGCCTCGGTTACGAGCGGATGGTCAGCGGAGTATCCGAGGCAGAGCATCGCGAGGATGCTGTTGCACATCGACGGGAAGATAGCGCCGAGTCCGTCGGAATCGGCGAGACGAGCGATCATCCACTTCTCGGCCTTCTTCAGCGCGATTCCACGCAGCGGCTTGACGGGCGTCTTCTCCACGATTTGGAGGACGCGATTCGCCATGAGGAAGAAGTTCTTCCAGCTGAAGAGCCCCTTGCTCTCGCCATGGCCGTTCTGCCCGTTTCCGTTCAACGACACGCCGTTCGCAGACGTGCCGTTCGTCCCATTTCCGTTGAGTGAGCTCGTGCCGTTCGAAGAGCCCGCTCTGTTCGATGCACCCGAGACGCCGTTCGATCCGTTCTTCCCCTTCGGCGGAGATCCGACGAAGATCTCGTCGATCGTCACGTGGCACGTGTTCTCGGTCGACCACTTCGCGTAGAGGATCGAAAGCGGAATCAGCATCGCGCGAGACCAGTACGAGATCTCGTAGATGTTGAAATAGAAGAACCGCGGCAGAAGAACGACCTCCGGCGGCAAGGCCGGGACGTTCGAGCGCGGCATCAGGCCGAGCAGGGCCAGGTTGATTTTCGTGTAGCTGTTGGTCGACTCGACGCCACCGAGACGCAGGATCGCCTCACGCGCGGCGACCATCTTCTCGGAGCTCGGATCGTAACCAGCGAGCTTGAGCGAGACGTAGCCCTTGACGGTCGCGCTGATCTCCCCGGGGCCACCGGGGTAGATGTTCCACGAACCGTCGTCGAGCTGCTCCCGAGCGATCGTTCGCGCGAGTCTCTCGATCTTGCCGGCGTGCTTTTCACGATTGAAAAGGTACAGGAAGAGGATGTAGTCCGACTCGAGGGTCGTGTCCGCCTCGAGCTCGCCACACCAGTAGCCGCCGATATCGCCCCTGGAAGCGAGCAGACCGGACGCGACCTTGCTCGACTTCGGCTCCTGACGAGCATCACAGAAGTCGGCCGCCAGCCTACGACGCGCAGACGCCATCGCCGAATCGAGTTCTTCGGCTCCGATCGTCCGCCGGCTATCGAGTTCCATCTCCAAGGTCACCAGATCCTATCGCCTCTCAGAAGTCCTGATGCGGCGGCTCGTGCTTCCGGCGCGTTCTCGTTTCGCGCCAGCCGCTTCGTGCCTTCCAGCCCGAAATACCTCAGTCGCCAGCATTCGAAAGGGCGGCCCGCTTGCGCTCTTCGCAGACGACCGCCTCCCGCGACGCGCGCGCCGCGGAGGACCAGCCCAGGCTCCACCTATCAACTATGCGGGGTGCTCGTTTCAAATTCGTGTTCGCGAAGTAAGCCGTCCGACGGACGAGCGCCTCGCGCCATTCACCAGTGGGCGCCGACTCGAACCTGACGTCCGCGTCTTTCGTTCAGGTTCGCGATCACCAGGAGGCCGGGCGACAGCCACCCGCTCTCTCTGCGCGATCTTCGTCGAAAGGAAGGTACGAACCGAAGCTCGTACGAGTTCCAGTCCCTCCGGTTTTTTGCTCTTGCGGTGTTCTCGGTATCCGCCCTGCTACTTTATCCGCCCTGCTACTTTAGCGTTCGTCTAGTGTCACGAAGGCCGCATCGCTTCGCTACTTCTCGGAAATCTCCCCGATCTGTTCTTTTGGGGGCGCGAAGCCCTCTTCTGACAAGGCGCGAAGCCCTCTTCTGACAAGGCGCGAAGCCCTCTTCTGACAAGGCGCGAAGCCCTCTTCTGACAAGGCGCGAAGCCCTCTTCTGACAAGGCGCGAAGCCCTCTTCTGACAAGGCGCGAAG
>CAYZGY010001193.1:0-2204 GCA_964478085.1 uncultured Planctomycetia bacterium | reverse complement strand
CTCGTCGCGTCGCTGGCGGTGGCGCTCTACTTCATCCCGTCGCTCGTCAGCCGCTCGCTAGGCTCCGGCGACGGGGAAAAAAGGAACGGGTGGCGAGCGCCGCGGCTGATCAAAACCGTGTTTCGCCGGCCCACGTGGCGAGTCGTCGTCCATTCCGTCCGCCGACCCAACGGACGTTGGTACCGCTTTCCGCTGTGGCTCGTAAACCTGATCCTGAGCCCGCTGAACTTCCTGCTGATCTTCGTGATGAAATGGCTGACGCTCGCCGTCTTGGCGATCAGTCTGCTGGTCATCGGAATCTACCGAGTTTGCCTGCGCCTCCTCTCTCCGTTCACGAATCTCGGTCAGAAGGGGCTGTTCTGGGTCTTCGACGCTGCGCTCGAGGCGCTTCGACGCGTGTACGTGCGCTTCCTCGAAGGCGCGTTGCGTCAGCGCTTCGTCGTCGCGGTCGTCGTCGGCGTGCTCGCATTCTTCGCGTTCCGACTCGTGAGCGATCTCGAGAACGAGCTTATCCCCGAAGTGCACCAGGGAGAGTTCACGGTCGAGGTTCGGCTTCCGCGGGCGACGCGGCTCGAGAAGACGGACGACGTCATTCGGCCGTGGGAGGAGTTTCTCCTCGACAAGAGGCGCTTTCCCGAGATCGACACGCTGACGACGACGGTCGGAATCGAGAAGGACGACGTCACCGCCGGCGATGACGGTGAGCACACGGCGAAGCTTCTCGTGCGGCTCGAGCGCAGCTCCGATCCCGAGCGCACCGAGGAGATCGTCAAGGCGCGTATTCGTGAGTCGCTGTCGAGCGCGCGTCTCGGTTCGGCGGAGATCGAGAGCACCGAGTTCAAGAATCCCGTCCTCTTCAGCTTCAAGATGCCGATCGAGGTCGAGGTCAAGGGGCGCAACCTCGGAACGCTGACGCGTGTGACGGACGACGTCGAGGAGCGCATGCGCGGACTCGAGGAGATCAAGGACGTTCGCTCGAGCTTGGCGCGCGGCTCGCCCGAGGTTCGCATCCTTCCGGACCGACGACTCTACCAGCGCTACGGGCTCAGCCCGGTCGCTGTCGGGGATGTGCTGCGCAAGAAGCTCCTCGGAGAGGTGAAGACGCACTTCTCCGTCGGGGATCGAAAGGTCCCGATTCGCGTGCGGCTCCGCGAGGATCACCGCGACTCGCTCGGCGCGCTCGACGAGCTCGTGATCAACCCGGGCTCGGAGCGCGAGTACCAATTGCGTGACGTTCGGCGTTGGGCGACGCGAGAGGACCTCGCGAGTTCGGAGAGCAGCTCTCAGGGAAGTGACGCCCTCTCGAACGATCCGCTCGCGGCTCTCGCGGCGGGTGCCGGCGGTCGCGGCGGGGAAGGCGTGATCGGTACGGCACGTCCCGCCGCCTCGGATGTCGATCTCGTGCGCGGTCTTCCGATCATCGACGGACCGGCGGAGATTCGCAGGATCGGTCACGAGCGTGCGGCCGTCGTCTCCGCGAATTTCTCCGGCATGAGTCTCGGAGGGGCGACGGAGAGCGTCGAGGAGATCCTCCGAGAGGTTCCGCGTCCGGCGAACTTCACGGTCGAGTTCGGGGGGCAGAACGACGAGATGGAGAAAGCTTCGGGGAGCTTGCGACAAGCGCTCCTGCTCGCGGTCTTTCTCGTTTTCGTCGTCATGGCGATGCAGTTCGAGTCGTTCACTCAGCCACTCGTGATCATCGTGGCCGTGCCGCTCGCGTTCGTCGGCGTTCTGCCCGTCTTGTGGTTCCTCGAGATTCCGTTGAGCATCGTCGTCTTCATCGGCATGATCGTGCTCGCAGGCATCGTCGTGAACAACGCGATCGTGCTCGTCGACACGAGCAACCAGCTGCGAAAGCAAGGGCTCTCGCCGCACGATTCGCTTCTGCGCGCGGGCGAGCTGCGACTGCGGCCCATCCTGATGACGAGCCTGACGACGGTTCTCGGACTCCTGCCTCTGACGGGAATCCTGAGCTCCGTTCCCGGTGTAGCCGCGGTGCTCGGTGGTGGGGACGGCGCAGAGATCCGTGAGCCGCTCGCGCTCACGGTCGTTGCAGGACTCGTGGCGTCGACGGTCCTGACTCTCGTCGTCGTGCCCGTGATCGCGTCGCTCGCGGACTCGCTCTTCGGACGCGGCCGCGCGGCCACCCAGGCGGAATCATGAGCATCAAGACCCCCCCCAAGCCGAATCCCCAGCACGACCCC
>CAYZGY010001192.1:0-2204 GCA_964478085.1 uncultured Planctomycetia bacterium | reverse complement strand
GAACCCGCGCGATGTCGACTCCCGTGGGCGGCTCGGTCGACTTCTCGATTCCCAGGGCGATACAGCCGGAGCGATCGAGGTCTGGAGCGCGGGGATTCGAGGAAAGCCGTCCGATCGGGGCTTTCATCTCGCGATCGGCGAGGCGCGATTCCAGCAGTCGAGGCGGGGACCTGGGCCGGCGGTGTCGGGCATGCCGGTGTCGGTGAGCCGTGAGTTCAGGGCGAAGCACCTACGGCTGGCGAGAGCGTCCTTCGAGCGGGCGCTTCGGGTAGCGCCGGACGACGAGGTCGTGATGCGTCGACTCGCGCTCGTCTTCATCGACGCGAAGGATTGGGAGCCGCTCGAGAAACTCCTCGCGACCGCCGTCGCGAAGTATCCCGAGGACGCGAAGTTTGCGGGGCAGCACGCGCAGGTTCTCGAGAGGCGGGGCAATCGCCAAGCAGCACTTGCGGAGTATCGACGTGCGCTCGATCTCGACCCCCGGATGTCCGTCTCCCACACAGCGCTCGCGAAGGACTTCGAGGCTCGAGGCGACACGGCGAACGCGAAGCTCTCTCGGCGGAAAGCCCTGTTCTATCGCTGGGCTCCTCCATTCTTCGGCGTCGAGTATTCCGAGAGTAACTACGCCCTGTTCGAGCGGCTCGCCGGAGCCGTGACGCCTGGGACGACCGTGTCCCCGGACGAGCTCGCGACGCGGCGACATCGAGCGATCACGCAGCTGCTCGACGAAGATTCCGACCTCAGCCGTCGGTTGCTCGCGACCGCGTGCTGGTATCACCAGGATCATGGTGAATTCGAGAAGCCGATGTTTCGTGCGCTTGCGGAATCGAAGGGACCATCGGACTTGCTCGTGACATTGGTCCGCAGGGGGAGACAGCCTTGCGTCGTCAAGCACGCGATCCACGAGTTGGCGAGAATTCGGGCCCCGGAGGCCTTCGATCTCCTCGCAGAGCGACTCCCTGGCGACATCCATCCCGTTCAGTTCGTCGATGCCGCAGGTGCACTCGCCACCCTTCAAGATCCGCGGGCCGTCGATGTTCTTGCGAAAGTCGTGAGGCCTTCGCTCGCTCTCGGCGCAGCAGGCAGGAAGCACGATTCGGGCGCGGCCTCCGGGAGTTGGATGAACCGTATCCGATCGACGTACGCGCTCGGCGCGTACGACAACGCGAAGGCGCGAGAGTTGCTTCGCAAGGGGCTCTCGAGCTCCGATCTCGAAGCTACCTGTCGAGCCGCCCTCTACCGTCTCGACGGCGCCAGCGAGGATCTTCGTGCGCTGCGCAAGGTGTTCGACGAGGGCGGGCGGTTGGAGCTGCCGCCGCTCGCGGCGATGCTCTACACGAGCGACAACGCCGAGCTCAAAAAGATCTCTATGGAAGTTCTCGAGAAGGGTAAGAAGGTTCGCGAGAGTCGGGAAGGAAGCCAAGGGACCGGCTCGCCGGAAGTTTCGGACTGAATGACCCCCTCGGAAGGCTCCCGTCCGCCTTCGTCTCTTCCGTCTCCAACACGAAGCCAGCGATTCGATGTTACGAGCTCCCGCGATCTCTCCTTCTGGAGTATTGCGCGCGGTGTCGAGGTTCGCGCGACAGATTTCCTGTTTTGCGATTCTCGGCGTCGTGCCGATGCTCGGGGCGCAAGACGTTTCGAAGAACGCTGACGGGGTGCTTCCGTCATCAACTGTTGCTACGCCGCTAGCCGAAACACCTCGCAGCGATCCCCGACGACGACGCTGAACATCGTCGAACACGATGAACTGATCCGCGAGCAGAAAATGTCACGAAGCGCGAGACGTCTCTTCGTCAGCCCTGCCTGCAGCCGCTGTGCGAAACTGTCCCTGCTCCCCATGACCTCCCGACGCTCGACCTTCACGACTCGATCACCCCGTCGCGTCTTGAGCACTTGCCCGTAAAGACACGTCGTGCCGAAGACCTCGCGAACGACCCGGGCGTAGTACTCAAAGCCATCGCTCACGATGAAGGTCGATGAGTCGCGATTCGTCCGGTCGCGAAGATCTCTGAAGGCCGTGCGCGTGTTTCTGTAGCTTCGCCGACCGACGAGGGCAACCGGCCAAAGCCGAGAGGTGACGTCGATGGCCGTGAATACCCATATGCCACGGTTCTTCGATCCGTCGACAGTTCGAAGCTCGTCGGCCTGAATCTCCGATGTCTGGATACCCGTAATCAAACGGCCGTTGAACTGTCGACAAC
>CAYZGY010001191.1:0-2210 GCA_964478085.1 uncultured Planctomycetia bacterium | reverse complement strand
GGAACTCCTGACTGTTGTTCAGGTCGAGGTAGACACGCACCCACGAGCCGACCCAACCCGCCGCGAGGCCCGCCGCGACCGTCAGCAGACCGACGCCAGCGATCAGATCGACCGGCACCGTCGCGCCGGCCGACGGCTCGAACGAGATCGAGCTTACCGTCACGCACGGTTCGCGACGCGAGGCTCAGGCCGCACGGATCGTCCTCACCGAGGCCGAGCGGCTCTTCGGCGAGGGGCGCGACCGTGAAGCGTTGACGCTCCTCGAGGAGCTCGACGAGAAGTACCCGCTGCAAGAAGCCGAGATCGCGAGCGCCGCGGCGCGTGTCGAGCAGTGGAACGCGGCCGCGAAGGAGGTCGAGCAGGACCTCGACGTCTCGATAGAGGCCTATCGTGCGAACCCTTCCAAGGTCGTCTTCAATTCGCTCGTCTCGCGTATCGAGCAGCTCGCGGACCGCTACTCGGGAACCGGGCAGGAGAGCGTCATGAAGCGCAAGGGCGACGCGCTGCGCGCGAGTCGCGCGGCGGCGGGTGAGAGTATCCGGCGCTCCAAGGCTCAGGAGCTGGTTCAGAAGGCACGCGATGCGATGCGCGCCCAACAGCTCGGTCTCGCGGATCTCTACGTTCGGCTCCTGCTCGACACGTGGAAGGAGAACGACTCGATCCGAACGACCGCCGAGAGGCTGCGCACGCAGATCGCCGGTCGTCGCAAGACGGCGACCGAAGTACTCCTCGGGAACTGAATCGATCGACTGAGAGAATCGTCATGCAGAAAACAGCTGTCGGAGTCGAATTCGGAGCGGACTCGATCAAAGCCGTCCGTATCCGCGTCAGCGGGAGTGAGGCGAGCATCGAGTCGAGCGTGACCATCGACCGGTCCGAGTTCTCGTCGTCCGGTGACTCGTCGGCCGGAGGGGGGCCCGAAGCGATCGCCGAGACGGCGTCGGCCTTGCGCTCCGAGATGGTCGCGGCCGGAATGTCGCCCAAGAACGTCGTCCTCTCGATCGATCCGCAGGAGTCGATCATCCGGTACAACCAAGTGCCGCCGATGCCCGCTTCGCGTCTCGGCCTCATCATGAAGTACGAGGTCGAGTCGATCGGGGAGCGTATGGGAGAGGCGCTCGCGAGCGATTTTCGGGTGCTGCCCGTCGTCCGTGACGATGGCGAGCAGACCGCGCTCCTCGCGCTCTCGAAGGAGGAGCCGCTCGGCGAGTTCCTCGATGCGCTCGAGAGCGCCGGGCTCACGGTCGCCGCAGCGATCCCCGCGCCCGTCGCGATCTTCGGGGCGTGGGACCTCTTCTCGACGAAGGCCGATCTCGACTCTCCCGACGACGACCTCGTGCTCGTCGTCGACGTCGGACGCGCGGGCCTCAACCTCGCCTTGATCCTCAACAACCGCCTCGTGTTCGCACGCAGCGGCTCGATCGGCGGTGAGACGTTCACCGACGCGCTCTCGCGAGAGCTCGGCTTTTCGCGAGATGACGCCGAGAAGATCAAGCTCAACCGTGGCGGCGTCGACGACTCCCAGCCGGGTGTCGACGATCGTACGGTCAACGCGCTGCGCGGAGCTGCGGGCCAGCTGCTCGGCTTCCTGCAGTCCTCGGTTCGATTCGGGAGCAGCCAAACAGGCGTGCGACTTCCTGCCGTGACGCGTCTCTGGCTCACGGGCGGAGGCATGCGCCTGCGCGGTCTTCCCGAGTACATCGCCGCGGGACTCGGCCACCAGCCCTTCGAGGTCTTCGATCCCGAGAGCGCCGACTCGGAAGGGAAAGCTCCGTGTTTCGGCTTGCCTTTGGGCTTGAGCGCTATCGGGCTTCTGTCGACGCGGGACGCGGCTTCGGGTGTCGGTCTCAGCGTGCTTCCGGAGCGATACCGCAAGCGGCGAGACTTCCGCGAGCGGACGCGTTGGCTTTACGCGGCGGCGTCCGTGCTCGTGCTTCTCTTGATCGCGCAGTTCCTCCACGGCTGTCGAGTCTCGGGACGGGCGGAAGAGACGCACAAGGAGCTCGTCGGGGATCGTTCGGATCTCGAGGCGAAGGCCGTTCATCGTTCGGGCGCTGAGGCGAAGAGCTCGCGGGGGGCCGAGAGGATCCACCGCTGGCTGCGCGAGGCTGAGCCGACCGCGTTCCAGCTCTTCGTGCTCGACTACCTCGGCCGCAATCTGCGCTCCGAGATTCAGATCGAGGAGGTCAATCTCGAGGTCGACGTCGTCG
>CAYZGY010001190.1:0-2214 GCA_964478085.1 uncultured Planctomycetia bacterium | reverse complement strand
TCGAGCGACAAAGAGGCACAGCTTCGCGCCGCGGAAAGGCTCGTGGAGCTGGAGTGGGTCCCGTCCCGGACCCGCTCGCGCAGCCGCTCGAGAAGGGCGGCCGACGGCGCAGGAACCGCGAGATGGGGCGAGGTCGGCGTCACTCCCTCCGGATCGGCGAGGCTCTCCTCGAAGCCCAGACAGCGAATGGACTCCGCGAGAGCCTCCACCAGCTCGCTCGCGTCGGCGTAGCGTGCCGCCGGGTCCCGTGCCGTGCACCTCCTGAGAATCCTCGCGAGGTCCTCCGGAACCGACGACACCTCGTCCCGGATGTCCGGGAACTCCTGGCTCGTGATTCGCCGCATGATGTCGACAGGACTCTGCGCCGCGCAGACGCTTCTTCCCCGCAGCAGGAAGTCGAACGTCGCCCCCAGAGCCCAGACATCCGCCGGGGCTCCCACCTGCGACAGGTTCTCCCACTGCTCCGGGGGCATGTAGGCCGGCGTTCCCCCGAGGACTCCCTCCGCGGTGAGGACATCCGACAACGGCGATCTTCCCAGGCCGAGATCGGTGACCTTCACGCGGCCGTCGGAAGCGACGAGGATGTTGGACGGCTTGATGTCGCGGTGAACGATCCCCTTCCTGTGAGCCTCCGCGAGTCCTCGCGCCGCCTCGAGCAGGATCGAGGCACTCTCCCCGGCACCGAGCCCTTTGCCGCCACTCCGCCGTCCTCGCCGCACGACCCGCTCGAGGACCGACTCGCCCTCGACGAGCTCCATGACGAGATAGTGGAGGCCGTACCTCTCGTCACAGTGATAGACGCGCACCAGGTTGGCGTGGTTGAGCGCTGCGGTGAGCTCGGCCTCCCTGTGGAAGCGCTGGACGAACTGAGGCGCACGTTCTGCGAGCTCGGGCAGCAGGATCTTCACCGCCACGTCAATGTTGAGGGTCAGATGACGCGCCCGGTAGACGACCCCCATGCCTCCCTGACCGATCCTGGCATGGACGACACAGGGGTCGAGGATCTTCCAGCCCTCGACCTCGGGCACCTCGCGGACGAGACGATCGACGCCGAGATCGACCTTGGCCTCGGTCGCCGAGACGATCTGATCGCCGGAAGGTGCCGCGTCTTCGACGTGGCGAGAGTGGAGCGCCCGAAGAGACCCCTCGAGCTCCGGGTGCTCGCGGCAAAAGCTCTCGAAGTCCACCGACTCGTCCTGATCTCGCCGGCTCAGGTAGTCGCTGAACGCCACCTCGGCGGTCACGTCGGATTTCCGGGCGTGGTCTTCCGAAGGCAAGGAGAAGCCCTCTGATCTGGCGTCGGCAGAACTCCAAGGACGGCTGTCGATGTTAATCGAGTCGACAGAGGTCTTTCAAGAGCAGGTGTCGCCGAAATCAAGCTACGCCCGGACTTCCGCGAATCGGATGGACTGTGCCAGGCTCTTGTTGCCCGGTGATTGTCTTGCGCAGCTGCGCAGCTGACCGCCGGTGGTGGAACGCGGTGGCGGTGGAGAGGTCCGTTTCGGGCGAGGATCGCGGAGGTGAGGGCCACAGAGGGCGACTCCGAAGCAACAACTCCCGGGTGGGTCTTTTTTCTTTTTAGCGAATTCACGCCACTGCGACAGCCGTGGGAGCGGACGGTGACAGGTGGGGTCGACGACTGTCCGCATCCGGACGTTCTTGTCGCTGCCGACGGATTCTCGTCTCGCCAACGTGATGAGGCTGACGATCGCTTGTAGCATCGCGCGTGACTCCACCGCGCTACGTCATCCCCGGCTCCACCTACCTCGTCACGCGGCGCTGTACGCAGAGGCGGTTCCTGCTGCTGCCGGGTCGGGTAGTCAACGAGCTGCTGGCGTATCTCCTCGCGTACACGGCGGTGAAGTACGGCATCCGGCTGCACGCCTGGTGCATGCTGTCGAATCACTACCACATCGTGCTGAGTGATCCGGCGGGGAAGGTCTGCGACTTCCTGCGGCTCTTCAACTCGCTCGTGGCGCGGGCGCTCAACGCGCACTACGGGCGCTGGGAGAACCTGTGGTCCTCGGAGCCCGCGAGCATCGTGCGCCTGAGCGCCGCGCAGGACGTCTTCGACAAGATGCTCTATACCGTCTGCAATCCGGTGTCGTCGTTCCTGGTCGAGAACTCGAGGCTGTGGCCCGGTCTCTGCTCACGGCCGGAGCAGATCGGCGCCGAGGCGCGCACGATCGAGCGGCCGGGGTTCTTCTTTCGCCA
>CAYZGY010001189.1:0-2216 GCA_964478085.1 uncultured Planctomycetia bacterium | reverse complement strand
GGCCATCCTCGCCCACGACGCTTGGAACCGCGCGCGCTTTCCGATCGGGACTCCACCGAAGCCGGTCGGTGGCGCGGGTCGCGCACGCATGCAGAGGATGGTCGACTGGCTCGTCGCGAACTATGCAGGAGGCACGGGCTCCTGGCGCTACCATCTCGGTCACGCGTCGAAGCCCGACTTCTCGAACACTCAATTCGCCGTGCTCGCGCTCGCCATCGCGATGCGCAACAACATCGGAGTCGACGTCAATCTATTCCGCGACGTCGGCAACAATCTCGTCAAACGCCAGGCCTTCGAGTCGACGACGGAGATTCCGATCAAGGTGACCTACGAGGTCACCGGTGATGCGAAAGCCGACGCGCGCCGTCCGATCCTTCCGGGTCGCGGTAAGCCCGGCGGCTGGCGATACCTCTCGGACGACGAGTTCTGGGGACAGAAGCCGACCTTCAGCATGACGGCAGCGGGCTGCTCGAGCCTCCTCGTCGCATCGGAGGCGCTTCGCCGGAACGGCCAGAACTCGCCCACCGAGTTCAAGAAGGCGACCCGCGACGGACTGATCTGGCTGACCAAGCATCTCGGCGAGCTTCACAAGTATCGTGGGCGCAGTCGAGGACTGTACAAGGACTACTTCTACGGGCTCTACAGTCTCGAGAAGGTCGGTGACCTCGGCAAGATCCTCAAGTTCGGCAGATACGAGTGGTACCGCAAAGAAGCCCAGTACCTCCTTCGAACACAACGCGGCGACGGATCCTGGGGATCGACGAAAGGCATGGACCGCTTCGTCCACACGAGCCTCGCAATCCTCTTCCTGACGCGCGCCACGAATCTCGAGGACAAGGAGAACCGGATCAACCGACCGACAGGGTCGGGACCGAAGCCGTACATTTCGAAAGCTCGAGTGATCAAGAGCGGTGGAAAGAACGGCGATCAGAGCCAACTGCTCGATCGCGTCTTCTCGAACGTTCTCGGCAAGTGGGTCGACGTCCACACGTTCTTCGTTCATCTGCGGACGGTGCGCGACACCGGCGAGCTCAAGATCGCGAGGGACATCGTCAAGAACACGATCCCGGACGAGAAGCCGCAGTTAATCCCTCACCTCGCGACGCTCTTCGATGGCTCGAAGGACTCGATCGAGCGCTTCGGAAAATCACAGCTCGCGAGCCTGACCGGGATCAAGCGAGACGAGCCGCGCGAGTACGTCGCGTGGTTCGAGCGCTGGAAGAAGCTCCGCAAGATCGGTGAGCGTCGCCAAAGATCGAAGCTCGACGAAGCGCTCGCCGTCCTGGCCGACAAGAAGGAGTCGATGCAGCTGCGACTCACGGCGCTCTGGTCCGTGCGACGAGTTCGGGACCGACACGCCGTCGCGCATCTGATCGCGCTGCTCGATCTCACTCCCAAGGATCTCCGTAAACCGATCCACACCGCCCTCTGCGAAATCAGCGGGATCTCGCACGAGTACGACCCGAAGCAATGGACCGGAACGGTCGCCGTTTGGGTCGCTTGGGCCAAAGCCGAAGGCGTCGGAAAGCCTCGCGACAAGGCGGGCTCTTCGGCAGCCACGACGAAGGTCGCTCGCGCCGAGGTCGACCCGACGATCGAGAAGAGCCTCGACGCGTTAGAGAAGGCGAGGACGGCGAAAGAAGCCTCGTCAGCGATGCAGACCCTCGTGAGCGCCGAAATCGACCAAGTCGTCCCTGCGGTTCTCGAGCGAATGGACTCGGACGACTACAGCTTCTTCCTCGTCGAGGTCCTCGAGCGGATCAGCGGGAAGAAGCTCGGCCCCGCGCGCCGTCCCTGGGAACGCTGGTGGGCTAAGCGATAAGCTCGCCGAGCGGACCACGCTGCTTCGACTCATCGAGGTTGACGTCGACCTGCCCGAAGGTGTCCTGCCTCTTTCCCGCGATGCGCAAAAGCGTCGAGTAGAGGCTCGCGATCGTCCGATGCCCGGGCTTGTCGTACCCCGGATACTGGAGGTATCGCCCCGTCGCGCGCAGGCAGGATTTTCCACCGGCGATTACGAAGGGCCACTCGAAACACGACGCATGGTGCTTCTCGGCAGCGTCGCTGAGGTAGACGATCATCGTGTTGTCGAGCATGCTGCCATTGCCTTCGGGCACCGCCTCGAGCTTCCTCGCGACGCGAGCGATCTGATCGACGTGGAGCACGTCCACGCTGTCTGCTCGCTCGGGGTCTTCACGCGCGACGGCGTCTTCCAT
>CAYZGY010001188.1:0-2224 GCA_964478085.1 uncultured Planctomycetia bacterium | reverse complement strand
CATGCTGCGGCCGGTTCCGTCCGAGACCTTCCCCCCGTACCCGAACACATCGGCACCCGGATCACGCTTGAAGCGATGACGATCTCCTCGGCGACCGGTTCACCGAGGATCCTTGACTGGACCGACGCGATCGACGGTTACGAACTCTTCGTCTGCGAGTCTCGTGAGTTGACATTCGAGCTCGCTGAGGCGGTGAGCTCCTTCGGTTTCCAAGTTTTCGAGCCGGCAACCGAGGAGAGCTTGCGCGTCACGCTGTTCGAGGAGGACTTCGAGTCGGGCCTCGAGCGATGGGTCGGCCCCAGCGAGGATCCCTGGCACCCCGAGCGCCCCAGCGGCGAGCACTATGGTGTCGTTGTCGTGGATCCGATCGAGGGTGACAAGGCTCTCACGTTCACTCGAACTGTCGGAGGAGTCGATGCGATGACCCGCGAGGCGCAGCGCAGCCGCACGGGGGCTTATCGCCTGACCTTCGACTACCTCGGCACGAAGCTTCCAGAGAGCGTTGCCGACGATCACGGCGGCTTCGTCGGCTATACGAACGGGCTTCCGGGGGAGGAGCGCATCTGGAAAGCGGGTACGCCCGCGGAGCACCCGGACGTCGAGTTGCACCTACCCGATCTCGATGAGTGGCGTACCGTCTCGTTCGATTTCTTCTACGGCGACGACGTACACCTCATGCTCGAAGACTTTGGCGGCTCGGGAGGCGTTCCGGGCGATGCGTATTTTGACAACATCCGCCTCGAAGCGATCTCGCCGTGCGCGAACCCCGACGAGCCCCTCGTCGACTCCGTCTTCGAGGTGACACTCCTGAGCGGTGAGGATGTCGTCGAGGTGCACCTGTTTCGGCCGGCCGACGACGTCCGGGGATTCTTCGGCGTCTGGTCCGACGAGCTCTTCGACCGAGTGACCGTCCGGAAGATCGAGGGGGGAACGGACGTCGAGCTGTTCGGCGGCTTCGTTGTCGGCGGTCGGCCCCGACCGGTCGAGTGCGTTCTACAGCGATCGGATCACAGCGTGTCGTGTCGAACCTTCAACAGCTGTCAGAGTGACTGAGCTCGACGAGTCGAGAGCTTGCGTGACTCGCCGCGCCGGTGATCGACTCCTCAGGAGTGCCTGAAAAGGCGTACGCAAGTTGCTGGGTCTCGAGGCCGCTCGAGGCACTCCTCAGACGCGCTGCGAATGCTCGCAGGGGCCTTCTATACCCTTCCCTTGACCTCCTTCAAGCGGACTCGTACACTCGTCGGCGTGCTGCGTTCGCGCGCCCCCACGCGAGCGTATTGGTGGTGCCCGAAGAAGTTAGAGTCTCTCGTTCGCCCGAGGAGGCTGCGGCGTTAGAGCGGCTCGAGGGAAGGAAGTGTGGAGCCCATGAGCGCGCTGAGATTTGGCCTAGTGGGCTGCGGTGCGATCGCACGCAAGCATGCCACGGCGATCGGCCGCCTCGAAGACGCGGAATTGGTTGCCGCGTGCGATCCTCAGTCCGCGTCGAGAGAGCGCATCGCGCGCGAGTTCGACGTGCCAACCTACGAGTCGGCGTCGCAGATGCTCGAAGTCGAGGACATCGACGTCGTATGTGTGCTCACTCCCTCCGGCGACCATGCCGCTCGCATCGTCGAGCTCGTCCGCTTTGGCAAGCACATTGTCGTCGAGAAGCCGCTCGCATTACGTCTGGAGGAGGCCGACGAGATCATCGCCGCGTCGGATCGCGCTTCCATTCGACTCTTCGTCGTCAAGCAGAATCGCTTCAATCGGCCGATCCAGGCCCTCCGTAGCGCGCTCGAGCGTGGCAGATTCGGCAAGCTCGTCCTCGGCACAGTGCGTGTGCGTTGGTGTCGCGACCAGGCCTACTACGACGCGGCACCTTGGCGAGGCACGTGGGAGCACGACGGCGGCGCACTCACGAACCAAGCGAGTCACCACATCGACATGATCGAGTGGATGATGGGCGACGTCGATAGCGTCCAAGCGATGATCGCGACGCGCCTGGCGAAGATCGAGGTCGAGGACACCGGGGTCGCGAACATAGGCTTCCGAAACGGCGCGCTCGGTATCGTCGAGGCCACCTCGGCGACACGCCCGAAGGACCTCGAGGGCTCCTTGTCGATTCTCGGTGAGAAGGGAGCTGTCGTCGTCGGCGGCTTCGCGATGGATCGCCTCGAGACTTGGCAGTTCGTCGAACCTGAGCCCGAAGATGAGACGATCTTCGAGACCCATGGCGAGAATCCCT
>CAYZGY010001187.1:0-2226 GCA_964478085.1 uncultured Planctomycetia bacterium | reverse complement strand
GTCGGCAGCAAGACCGATCCCTCCTTGGCCGAGCTCGTGCGCACGCTCGCGACGGCGCTTGAGCTGGCGCCGCTCGATCTCTCTCGCACGGAGCTTCTCGTGCTTTCCGCTTGCGAGACGGGGCTCGGGAAGACGGCCGGTGGCGAAGGGCTCCTCGGGATTCAGCGCGCGGCACAGGTCGCGGGCGCCGCCGCCGTCGTCGCGAGCCTCTGCAAGGTCGGCGACGCGGACACCGCGGCGCTCATGGCGCGTTTCTACGACAACCTCTGGACTCGCAAGCTGCCGAAGCTCGAAGCGCTCCGCGACGCGCAGATCGCGCTCCTGCGCGGAGAGATCGAGAGCGGGACGAGCCGCGAGCTGCGCGGACCCGGCGGCAAGAAGAAGCGACCTGCCGGAGCGACTTTCCGCGTTCCGCCCCAGGCCTGGGCACCTTGGGCCCTCTCCGGCGACTGGCGCTGAGCGGGCGACTGGCGCTGAGCGATCGATCTATTGCGAGCGCAGATACCCGTCGACCCAGCCGCGCGAGCCTTGTGGCGGGATCGCGTCGGCGACATCGGATCCGTCGGCGAGCTCGAACGCGATCGCGAGAGGGAACTTTCCCTCGGGGGCGCGGCGCGTGTAAGTTCCCTCGCCCCAAAACGATCCCTTCACCACGAGATCGAATTGTGTCAGTCGGCCGTCCGCCACCTGGACGCGCCCGAAGACCGACGCGTCATAGCCGCGGCTCTTGTCCTCGGTCGCGAGGCGGATCTTGCCGCGAAGCGTACCTTTTTCGAGGGACATAACGCTCGAGCGGATCTCCTTGCGGCTCCACATCGGAGGTTCCCCTCGCGTGTTGTCGACGAGGTGATAGCGCGCGATACGTTCGGCGAGCCGGCGTGAGACTTCGCCTTTTCCGAGTGCGGTGATGTCGTCTCGCGTCAGCCAGAGATTGTCTCGTGACAGCGCGCTTTGGAGGATGTTCTGCCAGCGGTCTTTCGTCGGTTGGTACCCGCCGAGAATCTTCGCGCGGACACGCACGATCGCGCCGCCCTTGGGCGGCTTCGGACGATAGCGCTTGTCGACCTTCTTCGACTCGATCCCGTCGACCTTTGCGGGCACGTGCTTCTCGAGGGCGAATCGGAGCAGTTGCCGAATGCGAGTTTCCCCTCGGTTGTTGCTGAAACCCAGGAGCTTCCCGTCCGCTGCGGCGACGTAGAGCCCTTGCGTCGTCGACTGGAAGTTGTTGCGAGGTCCCTGTCCGGCGATCTTACGGTAGAACTCGCCTTCCGTATCCTTCTGTCGTCGCTGGTAGGCCTGGTCGATCGCGACAGGAATGAAGCGGGTCTTGAGGAGGCGGACGATGGTCCCATCGGCGAACGTCGACGCACGGTCGAGCACACCGTTGTTTCACGTGCAGCCGAGCGGGTGTCCGTCCATCGCCCAGATGAAGATCGGCTTGCGCTCCTTCGCGGCGGCTCGTTGCGCATCGAGCAGGGAGATCTTCCACGGGATAGAACGCCACGCCGCGTCCTTTGCGGGGCGGAGCTCGGCGTGGAGTGATCGGAACTCCTTCGCGTTGATCTCGTCAGCAGCGCGGGCTGCCTGCGCGAGCGGAAGGGCGGCGGCAAGTAGTGCCGAAAATGCGCTGAGCTTCATGGTCATCCTCTCTGGGTGGGAGAGAGGGATGATACGTGCGAATCAGGTTCGAGTCACTCGACGGATTCGAGGACGCGCTCCGACTCCGAGGAATCCTCCGTGGACTCGGCCGGCTGGTCTTCGGGCTTCGCCTCGGCGATCGCGGGCACCGTGCTCTGCTCCCGCTCGAGACCGGGAATCTCGTTCGTCTCGTGGCGGCTCGAGAATTCGATCCAGCCCGCGAGTGCGGGGAGAACGAGGAATCCGAGCGCCTCCGCGATCCACGCGCCGTACGCCACGCCCTCGGAGTGAGGTGAGTCGATCAAGCCGCGGATCGCATCGAGAACCGCCCGCGGATCGTGCGCGACGAGCTCCGGAGTCACTCCCGACCGAAAGAGCCAGAAGGTCCACGCGGTGTAGATCCCGGTCGACCAGAAACCGAAAGCGATGAGGGGCGAGCAGGTCTTGCCGAAGCGGCCGTTGCCGTTAAGGGATGGAACCAGCCTGATCCCGAGAGTCACGGCGACGAGGAGCGCGAGCAAGAAATTGTGGAGAACGAATGTCGACCCGCCGGTATAGAGCCCGTAGAGGGCTCCTGTCACCGCGGTG
>CAYZGY010001186.1:0-2226 GCA_964478085.1 uncultured Planctomycetia bacterium | reverse complement strand
GTTTCAGCTCCTCGATCTCGAACGAATCGTCTCGCTTATCCACTCGAAGCACTTTTTCAACGGACTGTTGACCGCTGCAGCGTGGTCGCCCGTCGACATTTCCCCACCTGTTTCAGTCCTCGTACAACACCCGGAACGTTAGCGAAGAAACGTCAAACTATCAAACACAAACACATAATAAGTATTTTTTTTGTTGATACCTGTAATGTATGTGTCTTGTTGGTTGTTTGATTGGGGTGAAGTCGCCAAATAACGTCGTCACGCCCGGATCTTCGTCGCACCGGCGACGTCCATGTGGGCTGACCAGAAGTGGTCCCACCGCCGGCTCAACACCGTCGTCCGCAGGTTCAGGATTTGCTGTCCGCCGTCACGGGACCAGCGCATGCCTGCTCGCTGGAGTCGGTTGCCAACCACGGTCTTGCAGCCAGCCTCCATCACGCCGCTGCCGATCGGTGCTTCCGTCATCAACTGTTGCTGCGCCGCTAGCCGAAACACCTCGCAGCGATCCCCGACGACGACGCTGAACATCGTCGAACACGATGAACTGATCCGCGAGCAGAAAATGTCACGAAGCGCGAGACGTCTCTTCGTCAGCCCTGCCTGCATCGCTGGCGTTCGAATCTCGGTACCGAACTTCAGCGCTCGGTGCGGCCGAGCGAAGTTGTAGTGACAGCGAAGAAGCTCGAGCTGATCCGCCACACGCGCTGACAGCTCTGGCTGGCGGGCATCTTCGTGTCGGCATGTCGGTTCAGGCTGGCCAGAATCAGCGTGTTCGCGTCGGATCCAGCGTCCACATGCGAACTAGAAGACGTGGGCGCCCCGGTAGCTCCTCGTATGCTTGTCGGTTGTGGGTGATGGCCCGATTGTTCAGCCAGAGCATCTCGCCGCGCCGCAAGTTCAGCGAGAACGCAAACTCTGGGCTGTTGAACAGAGAATCCAGCCTATCCATGGCTGCGATGTCGGCCGCCGCCAGGGGCGATTCCAGTATGTCTGCAGCGCGCTCAATCCAGTAGCGCATGTATCTCAACGTCAGTTCACCACTGGCTGGGTCGCGGCTGAAGATGGGAAAGCTGTTCATCCGAATGGTATTGAGATTCCGGTCGGTCCCCGGAGTCACCACATCCCGTGGAAAATCACGGTAGAGCCGCTCCAAAAGTTCCGGCGAGTCGCGGCGCATGCGGTCGTGCACCGCCGCGGCGCTGGCAACCAGCGATGCGCCCCCGACAGCCGCAGGCTGCAGGCAGAGCAGGCCAACATAGTCCGGCTCCACATCACGGGCGCTGCTATCGGTATGAAAGGTCGTGGCCTCCCGCGTCATAGATACCGGAACGGCGGCTGTGCGGTAGTCGACGCCGCGGTCGGTGACATCGTACAGCGAGCCGTAATTGCCAAGCGCAGGTCCGATCGCCAAACCGATCGCCAGGTAGATGAGTCTGAGAGACGAGTCATCGAGGCCCGGATCGACGCCCTGCACGTACACAAAACCCAACCGTTTTTGGAGGCGCCTTCGAACCTCCGCCCCAAAGGCCTCCAGCGCAGCCAGCCTCAGCGGGTGCGTTTCGTAGTCCCGGAGAGGATCTCGGCGCCCTTCGGCCCAGGCCAGAAGGCTATCTGTGTCACGCGCGACCGCTGCGTCCATCGGGAAGAGCCAGTCGCCTGAATCGAGGACCTCGGCGGCTTTCCACGCCGGCCCCGTCGCCGCCGCTCTAGGCTCGGGCGCAAATTGTCGACCGGGCCGCACGCTCAACGCTCGACCTCGAACATGACATGTAACGGCTGCTCGGCTAACGGCCCGAAGAACGTGGGATCCAAAGCCAGGTGCTCTTCGGTGACGCGGAGCTCTGTGACCCCCGGCATTCCCACAAATCCGGCCTCGGCCAGAGCGGCAAAGTAGTCACTGAACGTCTTGTGAATGCAGCGAACTGGAACGTCAACACCATCCCGTCGCCAGATCCGTCCTTCGAAGAGCGTGTTTCGGCCGCTGAAATAACCCGATTCGCCGCGGTCGAACCAGAAGGGCTCCTCCTTCTCGCGAACGAAAGGCAGGAGCGGGTGGGGCACGGTAAAGACGAAGCGCCCACCTTCCCCGAGTGCATCGTGGACGTTTCGCATCACCGTTTGCATCTGCGCGAGATCGAGGTAGTTGAACAAGAACACCGCAACGGCGCGGTCGAAGGAGCCTCGTTCCACTTCCCGGCTCCCCGCAGCATCTTTCACCGCGTAGGT
>CAYZGY010001185.1:0-2228 GCA_964478085.1 uncultured Planctomycetia bacterium | reverse complement strand
CTCTGAAGGTACGAGACCCCGTGCTCGGGCATCGCGAGCCGCTCGATCAGGAGTCGGGCGATGCGCAGATCCATCTCGGGCGCGCGAAAGCCTGCCGCCTCGGCGACGAAGTAGAGATCGACCTCCTCGCTGAGCTTCGCGAGGTCGGCCTCCTCGACCGGATGGCGCACCGAGCACTCGGCGACGACATGCGGCCAGGCCTTGGTGAAGCTCGGATCCGCGCGCACGGCCTTGATCAAGTGCTCGAGCACGTGCTCGTTCGCGGGCGGCTCCCCGCCGAGATCCGGATGCGGCGAGCGACACCAGGTCGCGAGCTCGAACTCGGCTCGCGCGCGCTCATCACGCGGGCGCTTGTCGCCCTCCGTCGTGCCGCGGAACTCACGACGCAGCCAGCGTCGCCAGTTCTTGTACGCCTCCGAGGGCGACCGGCGCAGGAAGATCGCCGTGTAGTCCTCGGGCTTGAGGTCGGTGACGATGGTTCGAATACGCACGTTGAGCGTCTGCCCGACGACGGGATTCGGAGACAGGATCTCGAGCTCCTCGACGGTCCCGTTCGTGCGAACGACTTGATCGAGGTTGCGAATCGTCACCTCCTCGGCGGGTGGACGATACTCCTGCGCGAAGCTCGCCGACGCGAACGCGAGGACGACGAGAAACGCCGGAATCAGTGGCTCGTTGCGGAAGCTTCTCAAGAGTCGTCTCCCCCGGCCGCAGCCTTCTTGGCGTTCTTTTCGGCCTGCGTCTTCGACGACTCCGTCTCGCGCGGAACCTTGATCTCGTAGAGAAGTCCACCGTCGGCTGCCGGCGCGCTGGCCGAGAGCAGCGGCAAGACGCGGATTCGATTCGACACGGGTGGCGTGTCGAGCGGCATCGAGTCGAGGCGCTGCCAGCCTTCGGAGAACGAGAACGGATTTCTCGTCGCTCCGCCGCTCTCGTCGAGAGCGTACGAGCGAAACTTCGGCGCGAAGAACTCGGGCTGCACCTTGGGCAGGTCGGTCGTCGGGATGCGGACTTCGCGAGCCGGGCTCACGAACGCGACGACGACTCCGTAGATTCCCCCGACGAAGAGGAGCAGCGACGCCGCAAAGGCCAGTTTTTCTCGATTGAGGTTCATCCGTGTCTCTTAGAATCGTGTCTCCTAGCGTCGACGACGTCGTCCGCCGCGACGCGATCGATTCGAGGTGTCCTCCTCCTCGATCGGCTCGACCATCGCGAAACCGTAGAATTCGATGTCCCCGCGCAGGAGGCGAGCCTCCGAATTGCGCGACTTGACCGTCTTGACGTTCTTGAGTCTCGCCTGGAGGAACTCGCCCGGCTTCTGCACGGCGGCGAGAACCCGCATCAGGCTGTCGTAGGACCCGGTGACCGGGATCGAGACGCCGTGAAAGAGACAGACGAGCTCGTCCGCGTTCTCCTTCACGGGCAGGTAGTCGGGAGCGAGGATCTCCGGAGCCTCCATCTCGGTGACGCGCGCCTCGATGATGGCCCGCAGCGCGAGTCGCAACACGCGGAGATACGAGTAGAAGATGCGGTACGCCTCGATGCCGTGCTCGGGATCCGCGCCGAAGTCCTCCTCCGACGTCACGACGGGTGGCATCTTGAGCCCGATAGGGCTGGCCTTCGAGCGCAGCTCTTGCCAGACGCGAGAGATCGCCTGATCGAACTTGACGCGCAAGTCGTCCTCGTTCTGCCCGTCGACCTCCTTCGACTCCGGCATGCCGAGCGCTCCCTCGAGCGCGGCCTCCTGCTCCTCGTACTCGGAGACCTTGGCGAGCTCGAGCCAGTAGCTGTTCTTGAGATTCTTGTGGAGCGCGATGATGTCGCGTCGCTCACGCCGACTCTTATTGCCGATCGACTCCGCGTCATCGACGTAACCACGCGCGAACTGACCGACGAGGAAAAAGACCACGAGGGCCCCTCCGACAGTGATCAGGAAGCGCTTGTTGTCGATCCAAAAGTCGTTGAAGTTCATTTTCATGGTTTCGCGCTCGAAGATCAGAGGGTCGTTCAGAGAGTCGTATAGCGCGGTTCGAGCACCATCTCGAAGCTGTACCAGGCCGATTTCTCGACACGCGTGTTCTCGACCTTCACGCGGCCGACCATCGCCTCCTGACCGCGGAGCGACCGGAGCTCGAGCACCCAGTCGTGCGCGCGACGACTCTCGTTGTTGACGCGCCCTCGAATTCTGAATTTGTACACGTTGTCGATGCCACCGGCGTCCTCGTCCT
>CAYZGY010001184.1:0-2229 GCA_964478085.1 uncultured Planctomycetia bacterium | reverse complement strand
GTGTCCGTCGGGCACGCGTGGTGGCAGGGGCGGCACTGGCGGAAGTGAGCGGTGGGGGGGGGGTGGGGGTCGTGGTGGTGGGAGGTTAAGACGACGCCGAGGAAGAAGAACGAGCCGTGGGCCGCGTCGATCGAGCACGTGTTCTTACCGATCCAGCCGAGTCCCGCCTCGGCCGCCCAGGGCTTCTCGAGGACGGGGCCGTTGTCGACGTAGTAGCGAAAGCTCGCGTCGAGGCGCTCTCGCATCTCGTTGCGCCCGCGTCGGAGGCGCTTCTCGAGCACGCGGTGGTAGTCCGTGCCCCGGGCGTAGACCGAGATGCGCCCGCGCGGATCGGGTCCGCTCGGCTCGGGCGTCGATCGAGTCCGGTAGGGGGCCGCGACGACGATGACCGACCGGAAGCCGTCCCGAATCAAGGACGGGTCGCAGCGCTTCGCCTCCCCGTCGGCGAGGTACTGCATCGAGCCGTGGTAGCCCCGGCGGATCCACTCGCGAAAGCGCTCGTTCGCGGGCAGCTCACCGAGTCGCGCGAATCCGACACGCGCGAATCCCACATCTCGGAGGATCTCTCGAACTGTTTTCTCTGCAGTCACTTGTGAGAACGGTTAGGGCGCCTGACAGGCGTGAGAATGCCCGTTTCAGGCTTGAGTTTTCGGAGGCACTCAAATATAGTCGGCTCTTCGCCAAATCCAGCCAGACGATTCCGTTAGCGTCAAGGGGTGTTTGAGGACGCCCGAGCTGGAGACCGTCCGAGTGCCCGAGGCGGGCCGAGCTCACCCAGGGGAGAGTTCGCTCGCGAGAGTACCGGATCCTTCTCATCTCTGTGGAACGGATTCATTCGTTCGAAACCGGCGCCCAGAGACTGCGAAGGAAGCGAAGAAGCAAGATCGTAAGAGTAAAAAAAGCAAAGGGTTTCGAAAAGTTTCGATTCTGGAGGTTCAACCCCGACGATGAGTACCACCGACGTTCTGCGGCACTTCCGCAACTGCTCGTTCTCGACGGGCGAGCTCGCTCGCTGCCGTCAGCTGGTCGATGACCACGGCAAGTCCCTGATCCTTCCCTACGATCAGTTCATCGAGCACGACTGCCGTCACCTCGACGCCGAGGGAGACTCCGGCAACCCGCACTACATCATGGAGATCGCTCGCGACGGCAAGTACACGGGCGTCGCGGTCCACTACGGCCTCGGTTGGCGCTACTGGGCCGGCCTCGAGGGTGCGGTTCCTCTCTGCGTCAAGATCAACGGCAAGACGAGCATCCCGCCACAGGAAAACGCGTTCTCGGCACACACGTCGTTCGTGGAAGACGCCGTCCGCATCGGCGCCGCGTCGATCGGCTACACGATGTACTACGGCTCGCCGCGTCAGTCGGACGACCTCCACCAGCTCGCCGCGGTCCGCCGCGACTGTGAGCGTTTCGGCCTCCCCCTGATCGTCTGGGCCTACCCGCGCGGTAAGTCGATGATGGAGAAGGGGGGGATCGATTCGAGCTACGCTCTCGAGTCGGCCGCGCGCATGGCCGCCGAGATGGGCGCCACGATCATCAAGAGCAACGTGCCGAAGGCTCCTTCGGACGTCGAAGGCTTCATCGACAACGGCGGCATCCCGTCGTACTACCGCGACCTCGAGAAGCGTTGGGTGGAAGGCGACTCGCACGAGGTTCTCCAGGAGCGCGTCGACCGCGTCGTCCAGGCGACCCAGGGCGTGCCGGTCCTCTTCAGTGGTGGTTCGGAGATCGGCGACGACGACCTCCTCTACCGCGCCGAGGTCTGCGTCAAGTCCGGTTGTCTCGGCTTTATCTTCGGCCGCAACATGTGGAAGCGAAAGAAGGAGAGCGCCCTCGAGATTACGGAAAAGCTCCGAACGCTTCTCCACAACGCCGACTGATCGTCCCTCGGCGTTCGAATCAAGAAAACGGCGCGAGGGTTGGTTGGGGGGGGGGGGGTTTAATAAAAAAACCCGGCGGTGGTTTGTTTTTTTTGCCAAGCTTGGCCCCGTTTTTCTATGTGGGGGGGCCATCGGGCTCGATTCTCTGCTTGATCGGCTCGCGTCCGCCTCTGAAGATCAGTTGAGTCGCTCCGCCCTGAGGGAAACACCTTGCTGCGTCTCGGCCTCACGATCGTGCTCGGCTTGCTTCCTGCAATGACGGGAGCCGCTCTCGCCGGCTCAGCGGAGCCTTCCATCGCAGCGAACGTCAATCTGCATCAAGAATCGGGCTCGGCGCCGCGGAACT
>CAYZGY010001183.1:0-2246 GCA_964478085.1 uncultured Planctomycetia bacterium | reverse complement strand
CCCCCGCTGCCAGAGCCCCCGCTGCCAGAGCCATCGCGGGCAGTGATCGAGAAAGCTCCGGCAAGGAGCAGGATCGTCGAGATGCGGAGGGGCTGTCGCATGGTTCGCGTTCCGAGGGCGAGTAGCGATAAACTCGTGAGAAGAAAGGGTTTCGCGATGCAGCGCATCCACTAGAATACGCACCGTCTGGGGCTTTTCCACTCTTTCCGCAGCGGGGATGGGAAAGAATTGACCCACACCGCGAAACCCGACGATATACTGGGCTACCTTTTGGGCGGCCCTCGGTTGCTCGTACTCGCCTGGCCGGACTCTGCGGTGGCCTGCCTGCGCTAAATCGCCGACCCTAACCGAAAAAGGAAGCGCCGCGACCGAGAGTTGCCGTGTCCGATCTGGAACTCGTCCTATATCCCGATCCGATCCTCAAGAAACGGGCCGCTGAAATCACGGAGGTCGACGAGTCGGTCCGCGTTCGCGCCGTTCGTATGATCGAGATCATGTACGAGAAGCAGGGGGTCGGTCTCGCCGCGCCGCAGGTCGGCTGGAGCGTTCGGCTCTTCGTCATGAACCCCGAGCCGGAGCAGCCGCCCGAAGGCGAGCGGATCTACATCAACCCACGCATCGTCGCGAAGGATGACGAGGAGGTCTCCGACGAGGAAGGCTGCCTCTCGATTCCCGATCTCAAGGGAAAGGTCAAGCGACCCTTCGGGATCGAGATCGAGACGGAGCTTCTCGACGGCGACGAGGTGCGAACCGTGAGGGAAGAGCTCACCGATCTTCCGGCGCGCGTCTTCCAACACGAGCTCGATCACCTCGACGGCATTCTTTTCATTCGATACCTCTCGGCGACCGAGAAGCTCTTCGCGAAGAAGGTGCTGCGGCACCTCGAGAAGAAATACAAAGAGAAGCACAAGGACGACGGCGACGGGATGGGTCGTGGGGCGGGACCTCGTCGACGCGGACGTTGAGTTGAGGATGGAGAGGTTCGATTCGCTCGAGGCCGCACGTGCGTCTCGCTTCGCCGAAGGGACGGTCGCGACGATCGGTTTCTTCGACGGTGTGCACGTCGGCCACGCGAAGCTTCTGAGCGATCTGCGTGCGTGGAGCGAGGAGCTCGGTGTGTGGCCGGTCGTCGTCACGTTTCGACAACATCCGCAGGCCTTGCTCGGCGACCATCCGCCGTCACCGGTCGTCTCGCTCGAGCATCGTCTCCTGCTCCTCGAGCGGGAGGGAGGCGCCGCGACGCTCGTTCTCGACTTCGACGACGAATTGCGCCGTTGGACGCCGCTCGAGTTCTTCGAGCGAGTCTTCCGCGACGCGCTCGGAACGCGCGCTCTCTTGATGGGCTTCGACAGCGCCTTCGGCTTCCGTCGCGAAGGGACCTACGAGTTTCTCGCGGAGCGACAGGCCGAGCTCGATATCCTCGTGCGCCGGTCGGAGGCCGAGGTCAGGCACGGGGAGCGCCCTTCGAGCACGCTCGTGCGGGCGGCGATCGCCGACTGGAACCTCGCACGAGTCGAGGAGCTCCTCGGGCGTCCGTTCGCGCTCCTCGGCCAGGTGGTCGAGGGGGACGGACGGGGGCGCTCGATCGGATTCCCTACGGCCAACCTCGACATCGGTGCCGCGTCGGTGCCTCCCGTCGGCGTGTACTTAGCCGAGGTTCGTCGACTCGGTACGGAGCCCGTCGAGCCGGATGAGCCGGCCGCGGCCTTGCCCGCGCTCGTCAACATCGGTCGACGTCCGACCTTCACCGGGGCGAAGGAGGCGGCGAGCGGAGAGGCGTTCGATCCCGCACGCGACACGGTCGAGGCGCACGTGCTCGACCTCGACGCCGATCTCTACGGCGAATACCTCGAGGTCGTCCTGCTCGAGAAGCATCGCGACGAGCTGAGATTCTCGGGCGTCGCCGAGCTCGTCGAGCAGATCGGTGAGGACGTCAGCGCCCGCCGCGCGTTCTCGTGAAGGCCAGCAGCCCGTTGAAAAAGTCGATTCGGCGTCCAAACGGCCGATTCGCTCGAGCTCTTCGTCGATGAAACTCGCCAATGCTCCACATTGGCTCCGTTTCAGCTCCTCGATCTCGAACAAATCGTCTCGCTTGTCCACTCGAAGCACTTCTTCAACTGGCTGCTAGCTCCGTTCGATGCCACCTGTCGAACTTGCGTCAGTCTCGCAAGGATCAGTCTCGCAAGGATCAGTCTCGCAAGGATCGGTCTCGCAAGGACACGTGAGGACCGGCGACTTGACGGCCG
>CAYZGY010001182.1:707-2247 GCA_964478085.1 uncultured Planctomycetia bacterium | reverse complement strand
CGGCAAGATCTACGCGCCGAACCTTCTCTACCGTCAAAATGCCGACGGGACCTTCACCGACGTCACGGCCGAGTCGGGCCTCGTCCCGACGATCGAGACGAATGCTGCCTGCGCCGCCGACTTTGACGGTAACGGACACGTCGACATCTTCGTCGTCAACTATCGCAATCCCTACGTCGAGGATCCCGATCCTCCCTACAACGCGCTCAACGGACTGCCGAACTACCTCTTCCTCAACAACGGCGACGGGACCTTTCGCGACGCGTCGAAGGAATCCGGCGTCGACCATCCCGGCTACGGCCTCTCCTGCGCAGCGGCCGACTTCGACCTCGACGGACACGTCGACCTCTTTGTCGGCAACGACTTCGGCTTCGACGTCCTCTACCGCAACCGTGGCGACGGGAACTTCGACGACGTGACCGACGAGACGGGCATGACCGAGCGCCGCTCGACGATGAGCGCCGCTTGGGCCGATCTCGACGGTGACGAGTTCCCGGAGCTCTACTGCGGCAGCATGTACTCGAACTCGAAGTGGATGGTGCAGCAGCCCGGCTACCCAGTCCCGGCGCCCTGGCCCGTGCGGACCCTCTTCGGCAGCTTCGTGCTCGACCTCGTCGACGAGATGCTCGCGGGAAACCTCTTCCTGCGCAATCGCGGCGGCAAGACCTTCGAGCCCTTCGCTCGCGGGACGATCAATACGGGCTGGGCGTGGAGCTCGGTCTTCCTCGACGTCGACAACGATCGCCGGCAAGACATCTACGCGGTCAACGGATTCGTCTCGGGCGAGAACCCGAACGACTTGTGACCGGTCTTCCTCGAGAACGTCGGTCGACGTACCATCCGGGCGGGTTACACCGCCGACATCGTCTCGAATCCACAGTCGACGCTGAACGGCTACGAGCGCAACTGCCTCTTTCGTCAGTTGGAGGACGGCACCTTCATCGACGTCGCGTTCCTGAGCGGCATCGACTTCATCGAGGACGGCCGAGCCGTCGGCATCTCCGACTTCGACGCGGACGGTGACCTCGACCTCGTCGTGCAGAATTACCGTGCTCGCACGCGGTTGCTGATCCACCAAGGGTTCGAAGGCGGCAGCTCTGAAGGTGGCAGTTTCGAAAACGGCGGGCACAACTGGCTTCAGGTCAAGCTCGTCGGAACGCGGAGCCACCGAGACGCGATCGGAGCGCGGATTCGTGTGCGTGTCGGTGACCACGTTCAAACGCGGCAGATCGTCTGTGGCTCGGGATACCTCTCGACGCAGAGCCTGACGGCGCACTTCGGCCTCGCAGGAGCGACCGAGGTCGACGAGATCGAGATTCGCTGGCCGTCGGGTCAGACGCAGTCGATCGAGCGCGTCGCCGCAAATCAACGCCTGCGCATCGTCGAGTCCGACGACACGAGAGTCGCGCAGAATCGACCGTGACGGCTGAAGGATCGAAAGGCGGCGATTGGCGACGTACGCTGGCGCTCATCGTCGCGCGACCGTTCTTCGCGTTGATCGTCCTCCTCGGTCGCGTTCTTCCCCCGAGATTTCTTATAC
>CAYZGY010001182.1:0-697 GCA_964478085.1 uncultured Planctomycetia bacterium | reverse complement strand
TGCTTCTCCGCATCGCCAAGGGAGGATCGCGCGCGACCTTCGCTCTCTTCCCCGGTGTTCGTCGAAACTTGCTGCGCAACGCGAGCATGATCCTCGGTGAGGACTCCGACGACGCGAAGCGCCGTGCTCTCGCCAAGGGTATCCTCGCGAGCTTCTCGCGCTTCATCGTCGAGTGGGTCGCGCCGAAGTGCCTCGTCCGGCCCGAAGGGGTCTTCGAGGACCTCGGCGGCCGCGAGTACTTCGACGCCGCCGTCGGGCGAGGAAAGGGCATCATCGGGATCACGCTCCACATGGGCAATTACGAGCTCCCGGGACGTCGACTCGCCGAGCTCGGGCACGACGTCGCGGTCGTGTTCAGTCGGGAACGCGTCTCCTTCCTCGAACGCATCCGCTCGAGGACACGCGCCGAAAGTCGACTCGAAGAGATCGCGATCGAGGAGTCCCGCTTCTTCGCGATCGACGTCTTCGCGAGGCTACGCCGCGGCGCGATCGTCCTCCTCGCGGGCGATCAAGTCGGTGCACCCGAAGCGGAGAGCTTTCCGTTCCTCCACGGGAAAGCCCCGTTCTCGCTGTGGCCGGCGCGTCTCGCGAAGACGAGTGGCGCGACGATCCTTCCTTGCTTCTGCATTCGCCAGGAGGACGGCTCCTACCGCCTCGTGATCGAGGAGGAGATCGAGGTCGGCGCGCGCGAGCCGCC
>CAYZGY010001181.1:0-2247 GCA_964478085.1 uncultured Planctomycetia bacterium | reverse complement strand
GGCCCCCCTGGGAGTCATCCTTCCACCTGTTCTGGGCCTACGGGAGCCGATCGAGGCGGCCGGTGGTCTTGACGTGCCAGTTCTGATCCTCGAGGGTGGAAAGGACTGCACGACCCCGTCCGGCATCCACTCCGGCCCGCTCTTCGACGCTCTGCCGGACGAGGATCAATCCTACCTGGTGACCCTGCCGCTCGGGGACCACTGCGGTTTCTCCGACGAGAACGGGCCGACGACCGCCGCCTGCGGCCTGGCCGAGCTGATCCTGTGCAGCCCGCTCTTTCCGCTGATCAACCTGCAGGGAGAGACGCTCGGCTCGACCGAGCAGACACGGGTCGTCCGGTCGCTCGTGAAACCTTGGCTCGACCGCCATCTGAAGGAGCTTCCTTCGGCCCTCGAGCTCTTCGAGGAGCGGCTCCGCGCCGAGGATATCACCTGGCGTCAGCGCTGACGGTGAGAGCCTACCGCTACGGCGCGAGCTGCGGCCGATAGCAGCGGCGTTCTCCTGCCGCCGCCTCTGCGAGCGCGGCAGCTCTTTTTCGCGCTCGGCTTCGAGAAGCTCGACGATGCGGCCGCGAATCTCGTCAGCTGCTGGCTTCGGCCGAGAGGTGCTGACGGTGTACGTGCCAGGCACTCTGTCCCCTCTGACGTATGAACGAACGGTGTTACGGGAGATATCGAACCGAGCGGCAAGGCTGCGAATCGATTCCCCCTGAGCGTGCAATCGCTTAATCTCTGCTACTTGACTCACCTCGAGCATCCTCTCCTCCAGGAAGCTGTGGGATTTCTCTTCAACAACAACCCCTGCAGTGTCCCGGATCTTGGACTCGAGGTGGGTCAGTTTTCGGTGACCAGGTGGGTCAGTTTTAGATGACCATCTTCAAGGGTCTTGCTGACTCCAGCCAGAGACGTTTTTCACGTCAGCCCAGCTTAACGAGGAGGGCGGTTCTGGGCCCCTGAACAGCACCAGGACCCCGAAGTCCTCAAACACGATCTCCATGCCACGATCGATGAAAGCTGCGACTTCGCGAAGGCTGTAGTGGCGCTCGACACTCGGCTCGAAGACGTACCAGATGCGATCGTGTTGCGAGAATACCACCTCGAGGGCTTCCAAGCTGGGAATCACCGTCGCACCACTGCGATAATCCAGCAATTCCGGCTGTCGGTCGCTCAGAATCGTCTGCAGAGTGGGCCTGCTTTGCGGCCAATAGTCCGTCGAACAAGCCGAGAGGTAGTGATTCAATACGTGGGGCTTGGTGGCGAGGATGACGTCACCGTCCCGAAAATTCTCTGAGACGTACTTTGCGGCCAGCCTAACGTCGGGATTTCTGAGCCGCTCGGCCACATGGCTGACCAGCCGGAACGCCTTCGAGTCTTGACAGCGGATGGTTTTGCCGCTGGCGAGCACAACCGAGACAACCAGAACCAGCGCCCCGATAGCTCCGACGAAACCGCGGAACCACAAGGGACGATCTCCGACGCGTCCAAGGTCGATCACTGGACGTACGAACGCCACGAGGCCAGCCGAGAACAACAGAATCAACAGCGGAACTACGTGGTAGATGTAGCGCCACGCTCGCACAGGCATGATCGAGCTCATCAACAAGCAAGTGACGAGGAACGTGATTCCGACAAGACGGGCGGGTTGCCGAAAGTCGTGTTTGATAACCAGCGTGGCGGCGCCGACAAGCCCCACCATCGGAAAAACTACATCCGGACTCCAACTCGCATGCAGCACGTAGTAGAAGAGATCGAAATTGGGGTACAACCACATGCGCGTCAGCACTAGATCGCTGATGCCTGTGCCGTAGTAGAGTCGCTGGGCTCCGAGCAGTGAACGAACCGAACCCTGGAGGACGATGATCGACAAGACGACCGCAATCGCCGTCCATACCGCTGGATCGCAGAAGATCGTCCGAAGCTTTCCCCGGCGGTGGACGAGTCCGGCGATCGCCATCCCGGCGGCCATGACCCCGGACCCTTCCCAGCTCAAGAATGTCGCGACGAAGCTGATCGCGGTCAGCGACAAGGCGCCACGCTGGATCCGCTCGGATCCGCTGATCGGTCGCCAAAAGAAGTAAACGGTCAAGAGCGCAAAGAATTGTGCTTGAGACGGGTAACGTCCAAACTGGGCGATTTCGACCGTCAACGGCGCGAACGTGTAGATCGCCGCAGCCACAAGACCGACTCCAGGGCTGAACAGCCTACGACCCACCACCCAGATAAGAACAATCGTAAGCGTCCCCCAAC
>CAYZGY010001180.1:0-2259 GCA_964478085.1 uncultured Planctomycetia bacterium | reverse complement strand
GGGTCGCGCCGTCGCCCGTCTGTGCCCAGTGGTCGAGGAGTGTGTCGCTCTCCGGTGTGACGCTTCTCTGGAGGTCGGCGTAACGACTGTCGACCATCTCCTCGAGCACGGGGAGCAAGTCCTCCTTCGACGCGAACGGAATCTTTATCTTTCCGCGGATGTCCCTGGGGTCGCATGACAGGTAGCGTGGTTGTGATCGTCATGGGCGATCAGGAGCCGAATCTGCAGCTCCTCTCCCTCGTACTTCGCGCTCAGCTGCTCGATCGCGTGCTTCCGCAGTCCTTCGTCCTGGAATTGGCCGAAGATGAAGACGGCGCTCACCACGAGGATCAGGACGCCGAAGCAGCCGAGGACCTTGAACACGGTTCGCTTGTGGCGCGGTGGTTCTGCTCGCTCGGATTCACTCGCCTCCTGCCAGAGATCTCTCTTCCACCGAATCCCTCCTTCGTCCTGCCACCTTGGCAGCCACATCGGCGTGCTGACAGCCGATATGTCACTTTGACGGGTCGGACAAGCTGCCCCGACGTTTTGTCGGATTTCTAAGTAACTTAATTGCAACTGCTTAAGATCGACTGCCGTTCGAGGCACACCCTTTGCTTATCGATCCGGCTTCCGTCGCGCTGTGGCGTGTCATTTTGAACCGGACGGCGGTTCGCAGCCAGAGCGTTTCGCATTTTCCGATCGCGATGTCTCGATGGCCATCACGTTTCGCCGGTCTTCTCGTCTCAACATCCTCGTCGTCGACGACGACGTCGGGTGTCTCGCGAGCGTGGAGGAGCTGCTCCTTCACGACGGGCACGACGTGGTCACCGCGACGCGCGGGGAGGAAGCTCTCGAGCTCGTTCGAGCTCGACGCCAGCAGGAAGAGGTGCTCGATCGAGACGTCTTCGAGCTGTCGATCCTCGACTACAACGTCCCGGATCTCGACGGCCTCGAGACCTTCGCCGCTCTCCTCGGAGAGCTGCCGCGACTCGGCGGGATCTTTATCTCGGGCGAGGCGTCGGACGATCTCGAGTCGCGCGTCATCTCTGCCGGCGGTTTCGCACTGATTCCGAAGCCGCTTGACGCGACGCGCTTTCGAGCTACGCTCGCGGCTTTTGCAGCACGGTGATGTGTCTCCGACGGATAAGACGGCGGGCCACCTGAATCCGACTTTCCAAATCAGAACAACGTAACAGTCGAAACACAGAGATTCGCTTCAAGGAGTAGAAACAAGATGGCGAAAATCAAGCCTCTGAATGACAACATTCTCGTCAAGCGCACCGAGGCCGAGGAGAAGACCACCGGTGGTATCGTCCTTCCCGACGCCGCGAAGGAAAAGCCGAAGCACGGTGAGGTCGTCAGTGTCGGCGACGGCCGCGTCCTCGAGAGTGGCGAGCGCGCCCCGATGCAGATCAAGGTCAAGGACAAGGTCCTCTTCGGCGCTTACGCCGGACAGGAGATCAAGTACGACAACCAAGATCTCCTGATCATGAACGAGAACGACGTCCTCGCGGTGGTCGAGTAACGATCGCTTCTGATCGATCTCTGTGAACCAAGAACAGAACGCAGAATAAAGTCCCAAAGGAGGACCCCTGGCATGAGTGCCAAGAAGATATCTTTCGATCAGGAAGCTCGCGAGGCGATTCGCCGCGGCGTCAAGAAGCTCGCTCGCGCCGTCAAGGTGACGCTCGGGCCGCGTGGACGCAACGTCATCCTCGAGAAGAGCTTCGGCGCCCCGACCGTCACGAAGGATGGCGTCTCGGTCGCCAAGGAGATCGAGCTCGAAGATTCGTACGAGAACATGGGCGCGCAGATGGTCAAGGAAGTCGCCTCGAAGACGAGCGACAACGCCGGTGACGGCACCACGACCGCGACCGTTCTCGCCGAGGCCATCTACGACGAAGGTCTCAAAAACGTCACCGCCGGCGCGAACCCGATCGGTCTCCAGCGCGGCATCAACAAGGCTGTCGGCGCCATCGTCGCCGAGCTCGCGAAGCTCTCGAAGAAGGTCAAGGACCACACCGAGATCGAGCAGGTCGGAACCATCGCGGCGAACAACGATCCCGAGATCGGCCAGATGATCGCCGAGGCGATGGACAAGGTCGGTAAGGACGGCGTCATCACCGTCGAAGAAGGCAAGAGCCTCGATACCGCCGTCGAGTGGGTCGAAGGCATGCAGTTCGACAAGGGTTACCTGTCGCCGCACTTCGTCACCAACGCGGAGGACATGTCGTGCGAGCTCGAGGATCCGTTCATCCTGATCCACGAGAAGAAGCT
>CAYZGY010001179.1:0-2266 GCA_964478085.1 uncultured Planctomycetia bacterium | reverse complement strand
CCGCGTCTAAATCAAACCGGGGAGAGCCACAATCACCAAGCGCAGCGCCGCGCTCAACAAACAAACGAACAACAAGAAGAACGAAACCGAAGAGGAGAAGAAGAAACGGCGAGCGAAAGAAGGTGACCTTCGCGACTGGAACGAGTTGCTTGATCGTTGCGATAAAGCGCGAAACGCGAAGCTCGGTTTCACTCTCTGCACCCGAGTCGGGGGCTACGACGTCGCCTGGGCCCGATTTGGTCCGAAATCGGAGGAAAGCCGATGAACGACGTCCACCGCGTCGTCGACGAGATTCGCTTCCTCATCCAGGCGGGCGAGGCATCCCGACTGGAGGAGATGCGCGAACTCGCGTCGCAGTACTCCGCCGCATGCCGTGACGTGAACGCGCGCCTCCGCACTTGCCGCGATCTTCTGCGCCGCGGGCTCCAGTCGGAGGCGGTTCGTCACATCGAGATCGAGCCCATCCTTCTCGACATGGTCGCCTCTCTCGACTTTGAGGAGCGCGAAGAATGGGCGGCGGTCTGCCGCGAGTTCGATCTCGAGGTGCCGCAGGGTTTCCTCATGGAGGTCGCCGAGGACCTGAACGCCCTCTACTCGAACGCCAATCCGATCGAGTCGAAGCTCAAGCGTCTTCGCTTGCTGAATCTCTCGGGAGCGTCGCTTGCGGACCGGATTCGAGTCCTGCGCGAGCTCTCCGGCGTCGACGGCTCTAATCCGGTCTGGCAAGAGGACCTTCGCGTCTTCGAAAAGGCCCTGGTCGAGGAGCTTGCGGCCTCCGCGAAGGATGCCAAGAGACGCGGAGATCTCGGGCGCTTGCGCGAGATCGGCCGTGATCTCGCTGCGGGCAATCTCTTCGTCGAGAAAATCCCGACGCGCCTCATCGAGCGGGTGTCGCAGTGGACACAGGAGGTTCACCTCTCGACCGCACAACGCGATCTTCCCGCGGTGATCGACGAGTTGAGCGAAGCGTGCGCGGAGTTCGACGTCGACCGCGCGAGAGGAGCGCGCCGCAGATTCCTCGACTACTCGAGCGCTATCGGCCTCGCCGGCGACGACGAACTCGCGCAGCAAGCCGAGCCCGCCCTCGCCTGGCTGGAGGAGCTGGTTCGACGAGCAGCCCGGGACGAGGAGCAAGCGGACGCGCTCGTCGAACTCGAGCAAGCGCTCGACGACGCCTCCCCGTCGCTCGAGAAGCTCGAGCGATTGCGGGTCTTGGCGTCGACGGACGGGCTTCCGCTGCCCGGGGAGATCGACGGACGCTACCAAGGCGTGACGCGGCGTCTTCGAAAGTCTGCGCGCCTGCGACTGGCCTCGATCAGTCTCGCTTCGATCGCGGTGCTTCTGGGTGTCGGCGCTCTCGTGATCTACCTGATCTCGAGCTACCAGCGAGAGAGCGACAAGGCGCTATATGCCAATGAGGTCGAACAGCTGGTGGCCGCTGGCAGTTTCGCGGCGGCTCGCGAGGTCCTGGCGCAGCGCACGGAGCTGGAGCCGGAAGGCGAGTCTTCGACGACGCTCGAGCTGAAGGACTTGATCGAGAAGAGCGAGCTTGCCGAGGCGCTTCGCAAGATGCAGCTCGAAGAGGCGTTCGAGCAGATCGCGGCTGACACGTCTCCCGAGGAGGTCGAGTCCGCCCGAGCGAAGGCACGATCCCTGTCGAACAAGCCTGCGGAGGTAGCGCGAATCCAGAAGCGATTCGCAGACGTGCAAGCGGCCTGGAAGGAACGAAAGGAAACAGCTCTTCGGGAGTTCACCGACCGGCTCACGGCGCTCGACCCGAAGACACGACTGGATCGAATCGATCTCCTGCTGAAGGAAAATCTCGATGTGGCGGCGGCGGAGCACCGTGTGTTCCGCGACGCGCTCCTCGCTCTTTCGGAACTCGCCCAGCCGGGCTCGAAGCAGGAGCGCATGCTCAGCGATCATCGGACACGTCTGGACGGGCTCTCGACCGAGCTGACTCGATCGCAGGTCGAAGCTCGCGAAGAAAAGGAGCTCCGAGAGCGAGAGGCGAGCTGGAAGAGCCGCTTGACGAAGGCGGTCGGAGATCCGGTCGAGTACGGGAAGGCGCTCGAGGGGTATCTGGAGGCGTTTCCCTGGGAGGGTTTTCCACACACTCGGGAGCTGAGCCGAGTCCTCGAAGAGCGAGCCAGCTGGGAGGTGGCCGTGCGTGCCGGGAAGCTGATGGATGGCTGGAAGCGGAGCAAGCATGTCTTTCCGATCGAGCGACTCGCCGCCCAGCGCAAGCGGGACTGTGAGAAGCTCC
>CAYZGY010001178.1:0-2284 GCA_964478085.1 uncultured Planctomycetia bacterium | reverse complement strand
CGATAAACGCGGCTGGTTGGGGGTTATTCGATCGCCGGGTCTTCTCACAGACACAGCTCCGCGATCGAGAGGGGGGCTTCCCTAAAGCCTCCCACGAGAAAAGACTCCAATAGACGACGAATCGAAGTCGGCTCTGCCTACTTCGATTCGTCGTCTTCCGGCATCTCCGCTTTGGACTTCGCGGATTCCTCCGCTTCGGCATTGGCCTTGGCGGCTTTCGCGGCGATCCAGCGGTAGGCCGGGATCTTGTCGGTCTCGCGCTCCATCGCCTTGAGGACCTCGAGGATGGCGTGCTGGAGCTGCACGTCTTCCTGTAGGTCGTAAGCGAACTCGCGGTCGCGCTCTTCCTCGAGGCGGAGGCGCACCTGATAGCGGACGACTTGCTGGACGTCTTCACGCAGGGCGCGCGTCTCGAGAGTCCGGAAGAGCTTGCCGAACTCGGGGTAGTTCGCCTCGTCGTTCTGATCGCCGAGGGGCACCAGCGTGCGGAGCTTCTCGAAATGCGCGTCGACGTAGTCGAGGATCCGATCCTCCGAGCGCAGCTTGCTTCGCTCTTCGATGCGCCAGGTTCCGACGCTCGACGGCTCGACCTCGACGTCGGGAACGACGCCGCCCTTCTCGAGGATCCTTCCGTTCTCATCGCGGATCGTGTTGATGCAGCGACCGAGCGGCAGGTACCAGTACTGTACGGTGAGCTTGAGCGTGCAGCCCTTGCGCGTCTGGATCGGGATCAACCGCTGCACGCTGCCCTTGCCGAAGGTGCGCGTACCGACGAGCGTCGCCCGCTCGTAATCTTGCAGGCAACCCGAGACGATCTCGGAGGCGCTCGCTGAGTACTGGTTGATCAGGACGACGATCGGGTATCCCGTGCGCGCTTGCGGATCGGGGAGCGTCTCCTTCTCGCCTTCGCCGTTGCGTCCCTTCTGCGTGACGATCGGAAGGTCACCCGCGATGAAGAGATCAGCGATTCGCTCCGCGACTTGGAGAGACCCGCCGGGATTGTTGCGGAAGTCGATGATCAGCCCCTTCATGCCGCTCTCTTCGAGCTTGTCGAGCGCCTCGCGGAACTCGTGCGCGCTGCGGCTGCCGAACTGTGTCAATCGCAGGTAGCCGATCTTCTCGGGGAGCGTTTCGTAAAAGACGGAGCTCAGCTCGATCCGATCGCGCTCGATCTTGAAGAGCTTCGGCTCCTTCCAGCCGCGACGGAAGATCTTGAGGTCGACCGACGTACCGCGTGGGCCGCGGAGCAGATCCTTGAGCTGGTCGAGCTTGAGCTCGGGCGTCGGCCGATCGGCGATCTCGGTGATGAGGTCGCCCGAGCGCAGTCCTGCCTTGTGCGCGGGGCCGTTGTAGATCGGCCGCAGGATCTCGAGGGGGCCGTTCGGGCGCTTCGAGATGTGCGCGCCGATGCCGGGGTACTCGCCACGGATGTCCTGATCGAAGTCCTTCGACTGTTCGGCTTCCATGAAGAGCGTGTGATCATCGAGAGAGCCGACCATGCCTTTGACCGCGGCCATCAGGAGCTTCTCGCGCGAGGTCTTGTCCTCGTCGACGTAAAGGTCCTGCAGCTTCGCGATGACCTCCTCGAGCAGGTGGTCTTCCTGCGAGTCGCGCTTGGCGCTCGATCCCGCGATCGGACCTGAGTTCCGTGTCGTGGCCGGGCGCTTCTCGAGCTTCTCGACCATCTTCTCGAGCTCGCGGATGCGCGCCTCCTTCTTGGCGACGAGCTTCGACGAGTCGGTTCCCTTCGGGACGAAGTCGCCGTCGTAGATCTTCTCGTCGAGCTGCGTCTCGAGCTTCATCAGGCGGTAGAGCAGCTCCGCGCGACGACCGCGGGGTGTCGGCTCGTTCTTGAGGCGACGGAGGATGTCCTTGACGATGCCGTTCGAGTACTGCCCGCCTTCGGCCAGTGTCAACGCGGCCTCTTGGCGCACCGACGGGTCCTGCGACTTGAGCAAGGCGAGGAGCTTGTCACGCGCCGCGGGGACATTGTCGAGCTCCCAGAGCGTGCGCGCGATCGCGATCAGCACCGACGAATCGCGCTCGGTGTCGAGCTGTGCTTCGAGCAGCTCGATGACATCGTCGAGCTCGTCGTCGTCCGCCGTGAATCCGTAGAGCTGGACGGCGTCGACGCGGATCGTCGCGTCACGTCCTTGCGTCGAGAGCTCGCTGAGAGCATCGAGAGCGTCCGTACGCGAGTCGCCATCGCCGACGCTGAGAAGCGCCTTGGCACATGCGAGCCGCGTCTTTTCGCTGCTCGTCGAGAGGTGCGCGACGAGTGCCG
>CAYZGY010001177.1:0-2289 GCA_964478085.1 uncultured Planctomycetia bacterium | reverse complement strand
GTGCTTCGGCTCGGCGCGGCCGCGCGGGAGGGTTGGGTCTTCGTCGAGTTCTCGGAACCTCCGCCGCCGGAATCTCGCGTATTCGTCCAAGAGTTGGGCGAAATGCTCGGTCGAGAGGTCTGATTCGGCTGTCTCCGCTCGCCGGGCGACCGCTCGCCTTGCCCTGCTTTCTTTCCGGTGTATACTTCTTCGCCCTCGGGTGGGTCGTCTCGTTTTCGTGTGCCACCGTCATCGGCGGAGAGAGGGGAAGGCCACGATAGACGTGCGGCTCGTTCGCCGCTCTCTCGTCGGATTTCACGGGTGTACGACCCGATCGGCGAGAGAGGGGGCGACGAGGGGCAGGGTTTCGGATCGTGGAAAAGGGGCGTTGGGCCAGGCAGCGCGGGGCCGGGTTGCCGTGGCCGATTCATGCCGAGCGTGCGCATTGGCTCGATCGCGTACGTTCTCAGACGGAAACGGCAGCACGGAGTGCACCATGCGGTTTTGGACTACTCGCGAACGCGTGACGACCTTCAGCGTTTGCTCGACTCTCCTTGTTCTTCTCGTGAGCTGCGGCGGCGCTCCGAAAAAGCCCGATCAGACCCAAATCGAAGTTCTCGAGCTTCGCGAGCTCAATGAGCGTTTCGTTCATTCGCTCGCCGACTCGCAGGCTCAGGTACAGAGGCTCCAACAGGAAGCCAGCAAGCTCCGCGAGGAGCGCGGAAACGCGCAGGCGCAGGCCGAGGCCGCGTCGAAGCAGGTGGCCGAAGTCGAAGCTGCGAAGGTCGAGGCCGACACCCGCAGCGCGGAGCTGACCAATGCCGTCACGAAGGCGGAGAAGCTACGCTCCGTCGCTCAGACGAACCTCAAGAGGGTGCAGAACCAGGCGGTCGCGAACGTCGAGGAGCTCGCCGACTTGCGTCAGAATGCGCTCGAGACGAAGGAGCGCATCGATTCGCTGCGCTCGTCGAACGCTTCGCTGCGCAAGGAGTACTCGCGCGTCAACCGCGAGCTCGAGCGAGCGCGTTCCGAAATCGTGACGAAGGAAGCCGTCATCCAGTCGATGACGCAGGGCAGCGCCAGCGAGAAGACGTTGAGTCGCAAGCTCGCCGACCTCGAGAAGGAGAAGGGTGCGCTTCAGCTCAAGTACTCGGAGCTCCTCGAGAAGGCCAAAGCGGGTGGCGAGGTGACGATCGCCGCGGCGCCGGTTCCGACGGCGGAACCGATCGTGGAGGAGATCACGCCGGCCGCCAGTCAGGAAGATCTCTCGAACGTCGCCGTTCTTCTCAAGGCTCGCACCGCCGGACTCTTCAACGGCGACGCGGCTTGGGACGGTGTCGACGTGACCCTCGCGGTCGCGCTCGTCGGCATTCTTCTCGTCGGAATCTGGCTCGTGATGCTCCCGTTCAGCATGGGCAAGTCGCAGCGATTCCGTCAGGAGATCTCGGTGCTCGAGCAGCAGGTGGTCGAGCTCTCGCACGCCCTCGACGGTGAGGTCGAGGTCGACGACGCCGATCCTGCAGCGCGCAGCGAACGTTCGGAGCCGAAGGCGGGCGGATTTGTCCGTCGCGGCAACTTCTCGCCGATCATCTCGAATCAGTCGCCCGAGGAGGAGGAGCTCGACGAGCTCGCGAGCCTCGACGAGGAGCACGGCGATGAGTTCGAGGAGGAGATGACCGTCAATCTCGGTCAGATGTCCGCCGATCTCCCGCAACCTTTCGACCTGGTCAAGCAGTACCAGGCGCAAGCCGACGCGATCAACTCGGCCCATGAGTCCGAGGAGGTCGAGGAAGAGGAATACGAAGAGGTCGAGGTCGAGTCACCCGAAGCGTCCGCCACGGACGACTGGGATGACGAGGACGACGACGACTTCGAGGACGACGAGTTCGACAACACGCAGATTATCCCGAGCATCAACGATCTCGAGGATATCGACGTCGAGGCGAGCGCCGAAAAGCCGGCCGCCAAGAAGTCCTCCGGTGACAAGGAAGAGTTCATGTCGGAGCTCAAGGATCTGATCGGACAGAAGGTCGACGAGATGATCCAGTAGCCCCGTCGAGCGCCGAAGTCCTTCGGCGACGATCGAGCCGGATGAAAAAAGGGAGACGTTCGAGTGAACGTCTCCCTTTTTTTCGTGTTCGTATCGAAGCGCGATTCGCAGATCAGCGCGACTTGCGCGTGTTGCGACGCGGGCTCGGACGCTTCGAAGCCGAAGCCTTGCGACGCGCCTGAGGCGTACGCGTGGACGAGGCGCTCTTGCGAGCGGCAGGCTTGCGAGCGGTCGAGGCCTTGCGAGCGGCAGGCTTGCGA
>CAYZGY010001176.1:0-2296 GCA_964478085.1 uncultured Planctomycetia bacterium | reverse complement strand
ATGAAGTAGTTGTTCTGGTTCGTCGCGTAGCCGTCCCAGAAGCTCACGAGGCTCTCGACGGCCCAGAACTTGAGAAACGCATCAAGGTCGATTTTCTCCTCGATCTTGGCGAACTTGCTGTCGTCCTCGAGCGCGAGCGTCTTCGTCATCTCCGCGATGAAGTCGCGGTTGATCTCGGCGGCCTTGTTCTTCGCCTCGAGGCGAGTGGTGCAGTCGTCGATGAAGTCCGCGAGCGTACCTTCGTAGAGGCGGCCGCTGTCTTCGCCGAAACGCTGCCGCAGGAACGGCTTCTTGACCGACTCGACGTTCGCGTAGATTCCGAGGCTCTTGCCATTGACCTTCACGTGCGCGAAGTTGCAGCGCGGCGCGTGCACGCCGGCGTCCGCGAAGATCTTGTACGTCAGGTACTGGCTCGTGAGCGAGTCGTCCTGCTTGTTGTTGTTGAGCGTCAGGCGATCGATCCCTCGGACCGGGTCGAGGTCCTCATACTCGGAGAACTTGATCTTGAGCGAAGGGCGAGTCTCGTCGAGCGAGCCGATGAAGCCCTTCTTGCGAACTCCGACGCCCTCGATGCGAACGCCGTCGATCGTGATATTGCCTTTGAAATACGTGAAGGGATTGGCCGGGATCTCCTTGCCGAGAGCCGTCGCTATGTGGCGGGCTTGAGAGCGCAGCTCGTTCCAGTCCTTCTCGGGGAGCTCGATCGCGACCTCGACGACGTGCGAGCGGTCGAAGAGCTTGTCGGCGTGGAGCTCGTACTCCTTCGGCGTCGGAGTAGAGACCTTGCGCACCGCGCCCCAGTCGCCGACGTACTCGGAGCCGTCGGCTCCCTTGCCCTTCCACTTGCCTTCGAGCTTGTTCGCATCCTTGAATCCGAGGTCGAGCTCGATCGGAAACGGAACGCCCTGGATCTCGAGCTCGAGCGCCAGGAAGAGCCTGTCGTTCTTCCACTCGACCGTCTTCATCACGAGCGAGCCGCGCTCGCTCGCCGACTTGCCAGTGAGCCCTTTCTCGCTGCGCTCGACGACGAGCGTCGAGACGAATTCGCGCTGGCCGTCCGGCGAGTACGACTTGACGTCCCACGTGCCGACAGGCGAGGGGAGTCGGGAGAGCGCGAGCTCAGCGAGGCCGTTGCCTCCGGCCGAGAGCGACAGCGGGATCGTTCCGTCCGCCGCGACCTTGCCCGCGAACTCCAGGGTCACGCTGTTGCCGTCGAACTCGCGATCGACCTCGATGCGGAGCTCGCCGTCTTTGAGCGTCGCGCTCTGAAACGCGTAGCGGCCACTCCGTGGACTGATGAGAGCGCCCGTGACCTTTTCCCCGTCCTGGACGATGTCGAAGTAGTACTCGCGGCTCTCACCGCCGAGCTCGATGGCCGTTTTCCAGCGACCTGTCAGGGGCTTCTTCGCGTCGTCCGCGTGAAGAGAGGTCGCGAGAAGAGACAGAGAGAGCGTTAGGAGCAGGGCGTGTGATGGTCGCATGATAGAAGGTCGTCGGTCGTGTCCCGGCCACATTTCAAAAACGGGTCGGCGGTGGGCGTTCCACCGCGGAAGAGATAGCTGAACAGCATGACCGCGTCGGTGACTTGGAGCCGTCCGTCATCATTCGTGTCGAAGGCGTCCGTGCATTGGGTTTCGACATTTCCGCGGAAGAGGAAGTTCAGGATGACCGCGGCATCGCTGATGTCGTGTCGGCCGTCCTCGTTCGCGTCACCACGGAGGAATATGCCTCCTTGGCTCCTCACGCGAATCGACGCGTTGACGAATGTCGGGCAGAGATCCGGTCCCGGGGTCTGATGGAACTCGTTCCACCTCGGTTGCTGGCGGTGTGCCGGCACGAGATCGTCCTGGTAGCGGAGCTCGATGAGCGCATCTCTTCCGTCCGGAGGCATCTCCGTTTCGAGAATGACCCGAACCACGGGAGTCTTTTCCACGGGCTGCAGGTGAAACACTCCAGGGTAACCCGGACTGATCAGCGCTCCGGCGAGGCCTCGATCTTCGGGATCCTCGGGGTCGGAAGCGACGTCGTACGAGGCGTAGAAGGATGGTCGTACTGGAATCGCGCCGGCATCCGTCGGAATCGTCAGATCGTCGAAGTTGATGGCGATCACCTCGGCGTCCGCGATGACCACGCTGTGAGCCCACGCTTGGATGTGCGAGTTCTCGACGTTCGTCAGAATGTGCCAGGTCAAGAAGACCTCGAACTGGACTCTTTCGCCAGGAGAGCCGTGAACGACCGTCGGCGTAGAGAAGCCGTATTCGGCGGTCGGCGCATCCTCCTCGATCGGCAATTCCGT
>CAYZGY010001175.1:2081-2303 GCA_964478085.1 uncultured Planctomycetia bacterium | reverse complement strand
AGAAAGCGCTTGAAGAAGTACGCCGTGCCGTCGACCTCGGCCCGACGCACGATCGCGGCCTTCGAGCTACGGACCTCGTCGAATCCCTCGACGGAACCCGATAGGAACGCGCGCAGTCGCTCGATCCACGCACTGTTCGCGCCGGCGTCGCCCGAACGGAACCAGAACCGCAGTGCGGGCAAGCCGGACGCGGGCGGCTGATCGACGCGAACCCAAGACGCA
>CAYZGY010001175.1:1301-2071 GCA_964478085.1 uncultured Planctomycetia bacterium | reverse complement strand
TCGGGTGCGTCGCCGTTCTGAGACGTGTAGAGCTCGTAGTATCGACCGCGGTGCGCGAGGAGGTCGTCGTGAGTCCCCGTCTCTACGACACGTCCCGCGTCGAGAACGACGATGCGGGAAGCGCTCTTGATCGTCGAGAGACGGTGCGCGATGACGAAGCTGGTCCTTTTGCGCATCAGGTTCTCGATGCCCTCCTGCACTTCCCGCTCGGCCTCGGTGTCGAGCGCTGAGGTCGCCTCGTCGAGAATCAGGATCGGCGCGTCTTTGAGCACGGCGCGCGCGATCGTCAATCGCTGCCGTTGACCGCCCGAGAGCTTCGCGCCGCGGTCGCCGATCACCGTGTCGTAGCCATCGGCCTGCTTGACGATGAAGTCGTGAGCGTTCGCGACGCGAGCAGCTGCCTCGATCTCCTCGTCCGTCGCGCCGGGCCGCCCGTAGCGAATGTTCTCGGCGATCGAAGCGTGAAAGAGGAACGGATCCTGCGAGACGATTCCGATCGCGTCGAGGTAGCTCTTGTGTCGCAGATCCCGGATGTCGACACCGTCGATGAGAATCGACCCGCTCTCGACGTCGTAGAAGCGCGCGATCAGGTCGACGAGGGTGGACTTGCCGCTGCCGCTGGGTCCGACGAATGCGATGACCTCCCCCGCCGAAATCTCGAGGGAGACTCCGTCGACCGCCGGCGGGACCTTCGACGGCCCCGGCTTCGTCTTCTCGCTCTCGGCGTCCTCCTCCGCATCGTCGTCGTCCTTGTCCGTCGTCGAGACGGC
>CAYZGY010001175.1:0-1291 GCA_964478085.1 uncultured Planctomycetia bacterium | reverse complement strand
GGCTCCCTCAAGGGGTTGCGGGCGGCCTCAGAGGTCGGCGAGACGGCCGCGTAGGAGAACTTCACGTCGTCGAGCTCGATCTTCGAGAATCCACGCGAAAAGTCCTGCGCACCGGGACGATCGTTGACCTGCGGCTCGTGACGCAGAACCTCGAGGATACGCTCGATCGCGGGCCTCGACTCGTTGACCTGATTCCACGCCTTCGTGACCTTCTTGAGCGGCTCGTACGTCATCAGGAGCGCGCCGCAGAAGAGGATAAAGTCGCCGAGCGAAACCGTTCCCGAGACGAGGAGCCAGCACCCGCCGATCAGCAGCCCGGCGAGCATCAGATTGAAGATCAGCTCCTGAAGCGCCCGTGTTCGCACGCGCATGCGCCGAACTTTCATGTACTCGCGCGAAAACTCGGCGTTGCGGTCCTCGAAGCTCCGCGCTTCGTTCTCCTCCATACCGAAGGCCTTGACGATGCGAATGCCGCCGAAGAGCTGCTGGAGCGCCTCGGTGATGAGCCCGAGCTTCTGTTGACGACTGCGGCTGTGCCGAAAGATCTTTCGACCGGAGCGAAGGACCGGGTAGATGAGCCCGAGGAAAACCGGCAGCGTACACACGAACAAAAAAGGCTGCACGACGACGGCGGTCGTCAATCCCGTGACGATGAGCCACGGCTGCTGCACGAGCGTCTCGAAGATGCTGCGGAGCGACGTCTGCGCGAGCATCACGTCGTTCGTGACACGCGAAAGAAGATCGCCGCTTCGCCGATCGTGAAAGTACGCGACGGACTGGCCCGTCAGATGCCGAAAGAGCCGCGTTCGAGTCGCGACGAGCATGCGCACGATGAGTCTCTGCGCGCAGATCTCCTTGAGGAAGAAGATCCCGCCCATCAGGACTCCCACACAGCCGAAGCAGATGGCGAGGAAGATGAAGAACCTCTGAATCTGCTCGATCGTCGGCTCGGTCTGCCCCGGCTCGAGCTTCGGGACCGGTGAATCCCAATCGGCGGGCATGACCGTCGTCCAGGCCGACTCGAAGCTCTCGACGAACTTCCCCGGAACCGCCCCCTCTCCGTTCGCCTGGAATCCGTCGACGAGAAGCGCAGCTAGGCCGGCGCGCGAGACGGCGACCCAAGAAAAGATCGCCGAGAAGATCATCAGCGCGATAAACCCGCGCCGGTGGTTCTTGATGAGGCTCCAGTAGAAGCCCACCGTACCACTCGTCGAGAACGATCGGCGACCTCGAGAGGCATCCCTCTCCGAGGCACCATCCGGCGCTCTGTCGGGCGACTCCGCCGCTGTCC
>CAYZGY010001174.1:0-2303 GCA_964478085.1 uncultured Planctomycetia bacterium | reverse complement strand
CCACCCCGCCCTCTCAGACCCCCACCCCTCTGACCGAAGCGAGCCAGAATGCGCCTGCCACGGCGAAGACGGAGTGAAGCACGCCGACGACGAGGATCTTTCTGCTCGTGCTGCTTCGTGTGCTCAACGGGAATCCCGACTCCGCGATCGGCCGATCTCCCTTCTCTCTCCAGGGCATCTTAACGGGTGCCCAGCAACCCGTAGACGGGGTTTTCCCGACGTTTCTCTCGGGGCTGCCTCCTCTTCGTTGCGCTCGGCCGGTCTTTGACGCAGAATCTCGGCTCCGATGCTACCTGCGATAGACGCCAAGAAAGGAGAACTCTCGATGAAGCGCCCCGAAGAACGTAGCCGCCTGGTCCTCGGCCTGATCGCCGCCGTCCTCACGATCGGACTCGTCGGCTGCTCCGGAAAGACGGAAGAAAAGTCGGGCTCGGACGACAAGAGCGCCGCGAAGCCGGTCAGCGAGGCGACCGCCGCAGCCCTCGCCAAGGCGGACGCCGTCGACGGCAAGGAGGACAAGGTCGTCTCGAAGTGCGTGATTTGCAGCTTTTCGATGGACGGCACGACCGACTTCGTCGCCAAGGTCGGCGATTACACGCTCCACCTCTGCTCCGAAGCCTGCAAGACGTCCGCCGGCCTCGCAAGCGTCACACCGGAGGCCCCCGGTCGCACGCTCCACGATGTTGGCGTGCGTGATCTCGGCGGTGACGATACCCGTCGGGACAGCGATGATCGCGTAACCGAGAAGCATGACGACCGCAGAGAACGTCTGTCCCAGCGGGGTGTTCGGCGTGATGTCGCCGTACCCGACGGTCGTCAGCGTCACGATCGTCCAATAGATGCTCACGGGGATGCTCGTGAAGCCGTTCGTCTCGCCTTCGATGAGGTACATCAGCGAGCCGAGGATCACGATGAGCGTGCAGACGAAATACACGATGACGACGATCTTTCGACGGCTCGCGTAGAGCGCCCGTGTCAACATGTTCGCGTCGCGAATGTGGTGCCCGAGCTTGAGGATTCGGAAGACGCGCAAGACGCGCAGCACGCGAATGACGACGAGGTACTGACTCCCCGGAAAGAAGAGGCTGAGGTACGTCGGAATGATCGCGAGCAGATCGACGATGCCGTAGAAGCTGAGCGCGTACCGCGCGGGCTGGCGAACGCAGGCGAGCCTCAGGACATACTCGATCGTGAACAGGATTGTGAAGCACCACTCCGCCAGAACGAGCTGACGCTCGTACCGCTGGTTGATATCACGGATGCTGTCGAGGATCACGACCCCGACGCTGAGGACGATCAGGATCATCAGTGCGACGTCGAACGCCTTTCCCGCGGGCGTGTGGAACCCGAAGATCACCTCGTGGCAGCGCTCACGCCAGTCATCCTTCCTCGGCGCTTCGCTGGGTGATTTCGGCTCAGCGTTGTTCGATTCGGACCGACTCAAGAGTTCTCCGTCGACGGGACGTCTGGTCGCGCGTATCGTGGTGTCCAGCCATTCCCGAGCTTCCTGGTCGATGCCGATCCGCTACGTCAAGAACAGCCTCCTCATCTTTATCGTCGCGAGCTTCGCGAACCTTTCGATAATGTGCCCGCTCCCGGCGCGAGAATTTCGGCGGGGAGACGCGAATTCGGACGGTCGGCACGATATCTCCGACGCCGTCCGCACCCTGCTTTGGCTCTTCGCCGACGTGCCACCGCTCGACTGCGCTGACGCGGCTGACACCGACGACAATGGCCGAGTGGAGCTCACGGATGCGGTCGCGCTCCTCGACTTCTTCTTTCGCGCATCCGCCCCACCGCCCGCGCCCGGGACGTCTTGCGGCGAGGATCCGACCGAAGATCCGCTCGACTGCGCCGGCTACCCCGGCTGCGTCGACGAGTGGGTGCCACTCTTCACCGACGCGACACCCCTCGAGCCCGGCGTGCTCGTCGACACGGAAGACGCGCTCATCACCCGCGTCGCCGATCGCGCACGAGACCGTCATGCCCGCGAAGATCAATTCTCGGCATACGATCACTACCTCTCGTTCTACTGGGAGCACCGCACGGTCGGCATCGAGATCGTCGACCCGATCGGACGTGGCGGTGACACGATCACGTTCAACGTGACTTCGCTCTGGAAGCTCAAGGAACGACAAGCCGAGCTGCGCTTCTTCTATCGGGGCATCAACACGGTCGCCGAGTACTACAACAACGGCGTGATGACGAAGGTCGATGACCTCCACTACACGCGCAGCGTGCGGACCAACGCGAAGACGCGTCGCCCGCTCGCCGTCGGCGATCGCATCGAGTTCGAGCTCTCG
>CAYZGY010001173.1:1384-2304 GCA_964478085.1 uncultured Planctomycetia bacterium | reverse complement strand
GGGCGAGGCGTCACGGCAAGCCCTCTCGAGTCCCTTTTCGGCGCGGGGGCGGGGTCCGTCGGAGATTCGCGTGAGCGGGCGAGGCGAGCACGAGGAGTCCGAGGTCGACTTGCGAGCGCTCCGCATTCACGGCTCTGCTCCCGGTGTCGCCGAGCTCCTCGAGGATGGTCTCGGCCAGTCGATCGCCGACTCGCGCGTCGACGGTGCGTGGCTGCGAGATTGGCGCGATCCCTACCGTGGCGCGGCGAGTGTTCAGGTTCTCGCCAACGAGCGTGTGAGAATCTCGTTCGAGGACGTGTCCTTCCCGATCCGGGCGCAGCCGGGGTACGGCGAGTATCGCTACCTGCGTTTCGCGTGGAAGAAGGCGGGCGGCGGACGCGTCGCGATCGGTCTCGGTCACGGTGGCGAGTGGGGTGCGGAGCCCGGACGGAGTCGCCAGAGCTTTCGGTTCGATCAGGGACGAGGAGCTCTGACGAGCGATGGCGCGAGGCGTCTTTCGCGAGAGACGGCCGAGCGATGGTTCGTGCACACGACCGATCTGGTCCAGGCCTTCGGCGAGTTTTCACTGACCGGTCTCGAGCTCGTCTGTCCCGATGGCGTGGCCGCGCACTTCGATCACGTCTGGCTCTCGCGAACGGCGAAGGACTGGGAGGGTGTTCGCGTCGATCCGTTCGTCGATGAGGAGGTCTGGAAGAGCGCGATGTCGCGGGAGAGTTCCGATCTCGAGCTCGCTGTCGAGTCGACCGAGCTGCCGACGCACGGGGGACGTCCTGGAGTGCTTCGGACCGTCCCTCGGTCCGAGGATCCAGCGGACGAGGGGCGAGTCGTCTGGCGCCGCCGGGGACACCACGAGGAGGCGACCACCCCGCCCCGGGCGCGTTAGGTGGGACACCACCGTCGGGGCGGGTGGGGGGTAGCGG
>CAYZGY010001173.1:0-1374 GCA_964478085.1 uncultured Planctomycetia bacterium | reverse complement strand
TTCGGTCGGACACGACGTTGGGGGAGCTGGGGGGCGCGTGGTGCGCGTCGACGATCAGGTCGTCCTCGAGAGCCTCGTCGATCCGTCGACGACGGCCGCGGGATGGCTCGACCTTCGCGTGCCACTTTCACGCTTTGCGGGACGAGAGGTCGATATCACCGCGGTTCAGCGGACTCGGGACAAGGCCTACGCGTTCGCGTACTGGTGGCTCTTCCACCTCGAAGGTGTACGCTAAAAAGTATAATCGATCTGTGCGGGCGAGGTCCTGGGCAGGGGCTGCAGACCTTTCCGCGCTTGCGTCTCGTCCTGCCTCGCGTCTACGATGGCGGGACGCAAAAGACGTGAAGGCGGAGCCCGAGATCATGGTGCAAAACGAATCCGAAGCGGGGGGCGGAACCCTACCGGAGGCCACGGAGGAGCGCGAGCTGATGGCCTCGGCGGCGGAGGGGGACCGTGCTGCGTTTGCCTCGATCGTGCAGAAGCATCAGGGGGCAGTCTACGGCTTCGTTCGCGCGCGGCTCCTTCAAGATTCGGACGCCGAGGACCTGACGCAAGAGGTCTTCGTCCGCTGTTACGAAGGGATCGATCGCTTTGACGCGAGCGCGAACCTCCGGCCGTGGCTATTCGGCATCGCCCGCAACCTCCAGCGAGAGCATCTGCGGCGCCGCAAGCGACCCAAGGAGGTTGCTTGGACGGGGCTCTGTCTCGAGCTCGAGGAGGTCGTCACGCCCGAGGAGGATCGCCACGACGAGGCGCTCGAGCACTTGCCGAACTGCATGGACGGTCTCGGCGAGAACGCGAAGACGGCTCTGCGGCTTCACTACCGTGCGAAGATGAGACTCGCGAAGATCGGCGAGCGGCTTCGGCGGAGCGAAGGGGCTGTGAAGCTCCTGATGTTCCGCGCGCGTCAGGCGCTCCGCGCGTGTCTCGGCGGCAAGATGGATCCTGAGGATTGGCGCGCCCTCGAGCATGCTCGCGAACGTCGCGCTTCGGGACCGAGCACTCGCCCTGAGTGCAGCGAAGGATGAACGAAGACGAGCTTCTTCGTCAGATCGCCGAGAAGCAGCCCGAGGATCTCTCCGACGACGCCATCGCCGAGATTCGGTCTCGACTGCGTGATTCGGAGCGACTCCAGAAAGCGTTGAGCTCGCACCTGCGGTTCGAACAGTACCTCGGTGGCCTGCTCGGTGACTCCGGGGTGACCGCGGACGGGGTCTTCGCCGAGATCGGCGTGCGCGAGTCGGCCCGACGACGCCGGCGACGTGCCCGTGGATTTCGGTGGCTCATCGTCCTGATCGGATTGGGGGGCGGGATCTTCGCGCTCGTCGATCGTTCGAAAAACGATGAGGAGGCAGGGCCGTCGAAGGACGACAC
>CAYZGY010001172.1:0-2314 GCA_964478085.1 uncultured Planctomycetia bacterium | reverse complement strand
CGACTTGCGGTTCGGTCTTGCCGGGCCAGTAGACGCGGACCACGTCAATCTTCGTGTGCTGACCGAGCCCGAAGGAGAGCGTCTTCTCGACGTACGAGAGGTAGCTGCGCGCGGGCATGACCTGCTGTCGCTGCGTCTTTCCGCCGGCGACGAGCTCGACGCGAGCGCCGATCGCGTCTCGGTTCGACTTCGAGCCCTGGAGCCGCAAGCGCACCCAGAGATTTCCGAGTGACTGGTCGTTGCGCAGGAGAAGCGGCTTGTCGCCGGCCTGCGTGATGACGATGTCGAGGTCGCCGTCGAGGTCGACGTCGGCGTACGCCGCGGCACGACCGACGACCGGACGACTGAGGTCCCCCGTCGACGCCTCGTCCACGGGAACGAAGCTCTGATTCGCCTTGCCCGAGTTCCAGAAGAGCTGCGAAGGCTGGCGGTAGTGCTGACTCGCCTGGACCTTGTTGATCTCCTCCTCGAGGTGACCGTTCGCCTGGAACAGATCCTGGCGACCGTCGAGGTCGTAGTCGAAGAAGAAGAGGCCGAAGCTGAGCATCAATCGACTGACAGGACCGACACCGCTCGTGCTCGCGCTGTCGGTGAAGAACTCCTTGTCCTCGCAGACGTAGAACGAGCTCGCCTCGTTCGCGAAGTTGCCGACGCCGATCGCGAGGCACTCATCTCCGCGGAAGTTCGCCGCGTCGACACCCATCGCCCCGGTCGCCTTGCCGGCGCCGTCGTACGCAAGACCGTTCGTCTCGGCCGTCTCGGTGAACGTGCCGTCGCCGTCGCTGAGATAGAAGAAGTTCCGGACCGTGTCGTTCGCGACGAAGAGGTCCATCCAGCCGTCGAGATTGACGTCGACCGGTAAGACTCCGAGCGCCTTCGCGACGGGAAGCTGCGTGTCCTCGTTGAGAACGAGCAGGCCGGCCTCCTTCGTTTCGTCGACGAACTTGCCACCGCCGTGATTGCGATAGAAGTACGGATGCGTCCCCTCGAAGCTCATCGGCGGGCCGTACGAACGGCCCACACCGTCGAGGCGAAAGGCGACCTTCTCATCGATCTCGCGACTCCAGCGCACGTAGTTGCAGACGAAAAGGTCGAGGTCACCATCATTGTCTGCGTCGAAGAACACGGAGCTCGTCGACCACTCATTGTCGTCCCCACCGACACCCGCGGCGTCCGTCACCTCGGCGAACTTGCCGCCGTCGTTGCGGAAGAGGCGGTTCTTGCCGACGCACGCGAAGAAGACGTCCGCGTCGCCGTCGTTGTCGTAGTCGCCGATAGCGGCGCCCATGCCGTACGCCGTGATGCCCAGGCCGCTCGTCTCCGAGACGTCGACGAAAGTCCCCTTATCGTTGCGGTAGAGCTGTGAGCGCGCCGGGCCGCCCTTCGGCTCATCACCGGGCCAGACGGTCGAGTTGACGAAGAGAAGATCCGCGTCGCCGTCGCCGTCGTAGTCGAAAAAGGCACAGCCTGGCCCCATCGTCTCGGGGAGGAACTTTCCGCCACGCGCGCCGTTCTCGTGAACGAAGGTGATTCCCGACGAAGCGGTGATATCCGTGAACTTCACCTCGGGTACGGTAACGTCGACCTTCTGCACCTTCGGAAGGACGGTCTCCTTCTCCACGACGGGAGCCGCCTCTTCCTCTTTCCCTTGGAGCAGGATCACGGTGACGACGATCGCGACGATGAAGACGACCGCGACGGCCGCCCAACGTAACGCGACGCCGATGACTCGATCGTCCCCCGCGACCATCTCGGTTCCGGTCGGTGCGTCTTGTCCTTGGATCTCTTCGGTCACGGATTCAGCTCGTAGTTCTCGGGTTTCTGAAGGTCGTAGATGACGACGGCCTCGGCCGCGTGGTCGGCGGCAGGGTTCGCCGCGCGGTGCTTGAGGATCGCGCGATCACGGGCGTTGTCGTCGGGTTTGAACTTCGCGTGAAGCGCCTGGTGCTTCGCGGCGAGCTCACGATGGCCTCGGTAGGCACCGATGAGGTAGAGATTGTAGTGCGCCGTGACGTTTTCGGGATCGATTTTCAGCGCCTGCTCGAAGCGCTTGACCGCCTCCTCGAGGAAGAGATCGCGCCGTTCACGGTTCGCGTCTCCGATCTCGGTCTTCGCTCGCTCGAAGAGCACCTGGCCGAGCTCGTTGAGGACGCGGTAGTCCTGGCTGAAGTCGAACTCTCGCTCCTGCGCGACCTTGTACTGCGAGTTGATCACGGCCGTGAAGTTCTCGATCGCCTCGTCGAGGTGTCCGTTCTGGAAATTGACGATGCCCGTGAACCAGTCGACGACCCACGGATAGGCCGGCGGATCGAAC
>CAYZGY010001171.1:0-2316 GCA_964478085.1 uncultured Planctomycetia bacterium | reverse complement strand
GTCGTCGTGAGAGTCGACCGATCTCCGAGCGCGTCGCAGCGCTCGCCGCCGGCGTCCGGGCCGGCTCGGCGCTTTCGACGGACAGCTTCGAGCTTCTTCGTTCAGCGATCTCCGAGCGCGCCTTTCCCGTCGATCGTGTCGTCGCAGCGAGAGCCCTCGGACGCGCGGCCGTGACGGACGCACAGAGACGTTCGCTGCTTCCGCAGGTCCGTCGTGCGGGCGCGATGGTCTTGCCTCATCTTCTCGGAGCCTTTGAGCCTGCGTCGAAGCTCGACGCGCGATCTCCCGACGCGAGCGAGCTGTCGACGAAGCTCGCGGACGCGCTTCTCGAGGCGCCGGGGCTCGCGAACGTCTCGCGCGACCGTGTCGAGAAGCTCTTCGAGCTTTGGGGTCGACCCGCTGGGGAGCGACTCGCGCGCATCTTGACTCGATTCGGCGACGATCCGGCCGAGCGCGCGAAACGCCTCGCGGAGCTCGATGCGACGCTGCTGGGTGGAGATCCTGTCCGCGGCGAGGCGATCTTCCACGGCACGGTGGCCGCGTGTTCGACATGTCACCGCGTCGGTGGAGTCGGCGGAGAGGTCGGCCCGAATCTCTCGAAGATCGGTGGGCTCCGCGCGAGACGCGACTTGCTCGAGGCCGTCGTCTTTCCGAGCTCGACGCTCGTCAATGGCTACGAGTCTTGGCAGCTCGTGACGAAGGCCGGGACGGTACACGCCGGTGTGATCCGGTCGTCGACCAACGAGGCTGTCGAGATGGCTACGGGGCCCGCTTCGACCGTCCGAATCCCGCGGAGCGAGATCGCGCGGCTCGAAACCGCGGACACCTCCATCATGCCGAAGGGGCTCGACGAGGCGCTCAGCGCACGGCAGCTCGCGGATCTGATCCGTTACCTCCAGTCCCTCAAGTGACCTCGGATGTTCGGCTCGCGCTAGGATTGCCACTTGGAAGGTCACCCGGGAAAATAGAGACCGATCCGACGAGCCAATCCACTCTCCTGAAACAAGGCGAGCATGATCTTGCACGTACGCAATCAGCACGTTTTTACGGTCTTTGTCGCGGTGCTCTCGGCGACGTTCGCGTCCGCGGACAACGCGGGCGACTGGTACGACAATCGCGATAAGAATCACGCCGCGATCGATCATCATCGTCACCCGGGGCTCCAGGCGATGTCATCGGGGCGCGGCTTTCAGAGCGTTTTGACCGATCGAGACGTCGTCGTCGGCAACGCCTCCCTCGCCCACACGCATAGTCCGTGGGGCAGTCTCGTCCGAGTCGACGGGATGAACTTCTTGGGGGCGACTGCGACGTATCGTCAGTACACGTCGAACCACGCGTACTGGCATCCCGAGCATCACGATCACGACGACAAGGATCACTACCACGCGATGACTCCGACCGTGTCGAGTTCGCAGGGATCTTCGGCTTCGGAGCTCGACGAGGTCGACAAGTGGCTCTTCACGCTCGCGGCCTTTCCGTCGGCGGTCAAAGAGCGCCTCAAAGAGAGCGGTCTTCTGATGCCCACTCTGCAGATGATCTTTCGTCGGACGCGAGTCGCGTCGGATAACGAGTATCTCAGCGGCGCCGCGCATCCGAGTGTCTTCGACAACACGAGCAACCAGGCCGCGATGATCGCGATGGCCGAGGCGATGCGAGTCGAGGATCTTCCGCCGATGGTGCAGCTGCGAGTCCTCGAAGACACGTACCGTGGTCGCCGTGGAGAGGATTTCTTCGAGAGCCGTGGCGCCGAAGTGCTCTATAACGTGCCTGTCTCGATCGCGCGGATCTACCGTGGTCGGGAGAGAACGAAACGTCTGGTCGTCTCCGCTGCGGAGAGCTACGACCCGAACGAACGTCCCTTGACGTATCACTGGCGCGTCCTTCGCGGCGATCCAGCGGCGGTTCGCGTGACACCTCGCAACGAGGCCGGGTCCGAGGTCGAGATCGAGATCGACTACCACCCCGAGACGACGATTCCGGGCTCCGAACGACGGACCAATCTCGTCGTCGTCGGAGCGTTCGTCCACAACGGCGTCTACTACTCGGCGCCGGGATTCGTCACGTCGTTTACGCTCGACAATGAAGAGCGTGATTACGATGAGCTGGGTCGGATACGCGAGATCCGATACAACACGGGCTACGTGCATCCCGTGCTCTCTCGCCCGAAAACTTGGGAGCGCGACACGTTCGTCTACGGCCGTTCGCAGGCGCTGCGCGGCTGGACACGTCACAGCGGGGGAGAGACGCACGAGTTCACGGCCGACGGCGACCTCGTCGTCGAAGGAAGTCTCTTCGGCACGATCGCGAGCGTCCAGC
>CAYZGY010001170.1:0-2318 GCA_964478085.1 uncultured Planctomycetia bacterium | reverse complement strand
CACATCACGGACGACAGGCTCGTGACTGACGGGTAAAGGACTCGAGCGCGGCGAAATACCCGACCCGAACAAACACGTCCGGACATGAGAGCGACCCAGGCACGAAAAAAGCGGGAGACCGAAGCCTCGAAAGGCCTCGATCTCCCGCCTCGAAATGGCGTTCGAATCGTCAGATCCGAGGTTTCTTAGATATCGTAGTACATCGAGAACTCGTGCGGGTGAGGACGCACGCGGAGTTCGTCGACCTCGTTCTCGCGCTTGTAGCTGAGCCAGGTCTCGACGACGTCGTCGGTGAAGACGTCGCCCTTGGTGAGGAACTGGTGATCGGCCTCGAGGTGGTTGAGCGCCTCTTCGAGGCTACCCGGCGTCGTCGGGACCTTGCGATCTTCCTCGGGCGAGAGATCGTAGATGTTCTTGTCGAGCGGGTCGCCCGGGTTGATCTTGTTCTGGATACCGTCGACCGCCGCCATGAGCAGAGCGCTGAAGGCGAGGTAGGGGTTACAGGACGGATCGGGGCAACGGAACTCGATACGCTTGGCCTTCGGGCTCGGCGAGTACATCGGGAGACGAACCGCCGCGGAGCGGTTACGGCTCGAGTACGCGAGGCGGTTCGGCGCCTCGTATCCCGGGACGAGACGACGGTAGGAGTTCGTCGTCGTGTTCGTGATCGAGACGAGCGCCGGCGCGTGGGCGAGGATTCCGCCGATCGCGTGGAGAGCCATCTCGCTCATGCCGCCGTACTTGTCGCCCGCGAAGAGGGGCGTGTCACCCTTCCAGAGCGAGAAGTGCGTGTGCATACCCGAACCGTTGTCCGTGAAGACCGGCTTCGGCATGAAGGTCGCCGTCTTGCCGTGCTTCTTGGCGACGTTCTTGACGACGTACTTGTAGAGCATCAGCTGGTCGCCCATCTCGACGAGCGGAGCGAAGCGAATATCGATCTCGCACTGACCGCCCGACGCGACCTCGTGATGGTGACACTCGATGCTGAGGCCGACCTCTTCCATCGTCAGCGTCATCTCGCTGCGGATGTCCATCAGCGTGTCGGACGGGGGAACCGGGAAGTAACCTTCCTTGTAGCGCAGCTTGTTCGCGAGGTTTCCGCCCGGCTCTTCGCGGCCGGTGTTCCACGCACCCTCGACCGAGTCGACGCTGTAGAACGCCTGGTTCTGGCTGCCCGAGTAGCGGACGTCGTCAAAGACGAAGAACTCGGCCTCGGGGCCGATGAAGACGGTGTCGGCGAGGCCCGTCGACTGGACGTACGCGACGGCCTTCTTGGCGACATTGCGCGGATCGCGCGTGTAGGCCTCACGCGTGATCGGGTCCTCGATGCTGCAGATCAGGCAGAGCGTCGGGATCGAGCAGAACGGATCGATGAACGCCGTCGCCGGATCGGGAACGATGAGCATGTCGCTCTCGTGGATTCCCTGCCAGCCGCGGATACTCGAGCCGTCGAAGCCCATGCCGTTGGCGAAGGTGCTCTCGTCGATCTCGTGCGCGGGATAGGAGGTGTTCTGCCACATCCCCGGGAAGTCCAAGAAGCGAAGATCGACGATCTTGATCCCGTTGTCCTTGATCATCTTGAGGACGTCAGCGGGAGATGAAGTGCTACCGAGTGCCATGACTCAAAAAACCTCCAATCGAACCGGTTACGGTATTCAGTCTCTTTGCAAAATCCGCTCGCCCGTTGCACACAAAGACCGTGCACACAAAGACCGTGCACACAAAGACCGCGCACAATAATTGTGCGCCGCGGGCTTTTTCTCGAAACCGTTTCCGCTATCCGCTTCCGGACGGAATGCCTCGATCCAGACAGAATAGCGGGCGCGTTTCCAAGCCGAGACAGAAATCAGGGACTCAACGAAGGCCCGATCGGTCGCGCCATTTCCCCGGATCGAGACGGCTGTCTCGCGCCCGTGGAAGGCACCCCCGCTCGACGCGCTTCGATGCTCGGCCCCCCTCTCGCAGGACCCTTCGGAGAGGCACCGACCATTCTCAGCGATCGCCTCGAAACCCTCGGAAGCAAACCCGAGAACCTCGAAGAGAGCGTGCATTCTCGCCAAATGCCGCGATTTTGAGCAGTTTCCGAAATCGCACCGCTCCGAGGACGAACGAGATACATCCCGAACGGCACGAGTCCGAAAGAGCTCGCATCACGAACTCCACGACCTGGTAAAACCAGTGATCGATCGATAGAATGAAGCGGCACTTATAGCAATTCCACGCAGACGTGGAAACAAAAAAAAAGCAGAGACTTCGCGATGAGCTCACTCGCCGAGACCACCCTCGTGCTCGGCGCCTATCTGTTGGGCAGCGTGCCG
>CAYZGY010001169.1:0-2319 GCA_964478085.1 uncultured Planctomycetia bacterium | reverse complement strand
TCCGCCGGCGGGAACATGCGGCCGTCGTCTTCGCCCGTGCCCGGCTCGCGCGCGAAGTCGAGGAGGACGAGCGGACGGAACTTCCAGCGTCCCGTCTCTCGAGAGAGCGAACGCTCGACGTCGAAGTCGACGACGAGGTAGGCAAGCTCGCCGGGACCGACGGAGAAGGGCTTCGCGAAGTCGGTTTGAATGACACCGTTCGCCGCGAGCTCGACGTCGCTCGCAGGGACGATCGTTCCGTCGTCGAGAGTGATCACCGGATTCTCGATGCGCACGATCGCGGAGACGTACGCGCCCGTCGGAACGAGCGAGCGCACGGAGAGGATGTCGAAGAGGCGACTCGACTCGTCGCCGCGCAGCGAGAGCAGGTCGATGCGTCGACCCACATCGCATTGGAACACGGGCTCGATCGACGCGTCGGCCCCGACGAGTGAGACGATGCGAATCGTCACGAAGAGCTCACGGACACCGTCGACCGGATGATCCGTCGTCACCGTCGTCACGCGGGCCGAACGTCCGGCGAGCAGGAAGCGGTGATCGTCGTCGTCGTCGAAATCGTCGTCGTTGTTGTCGTCGGCGAAGTCGTCGTCGTCGTCGTGGCAGTGGATATAGACCGTGCCGACGCCGTCCGTGTGACGGTGGCAGTCGTCGTCATCGTCGTAGTCGTCATCATCCCAGTTCTCGCAGGAGACGAGGAACGCCGAAGTCAGAGCTGCCAGAAGGGGAAAAAGCGTCACCCAGAAGGACCGTGAAGATCGGATACTCGGGGTCGTCATGCTCTTCATGCTAACTCACGCCTCGGGTCTTCGCGAAACCGCCGCGGTGGAATTCCGGCACGCGGCGTAGGACGAACCTCGTGAGATTCTATTCGGATCGATTTGGCCCCGAATCGGGGCGATTCACGACGATTCGCGCGACGCGAAGGCGCGAAACTCCTCGAGGGCGTCGGGATTCGCAAGCGCTTCCCGCTGTGGCACTTCCCCGCCTTCGAGGATCCGAGCGACCGCGAGCTCGACCGCCTTGCCGCTGATCGTCCGTGGGATCTCACGCACCGCGTGGACCTCCGCCGGGACGTGGCGCGGCGAGGCTCCGTCTCGAATCGTCTGCCGTATCTTGTCCTTCAACGCGTCACCGAGCTCGAGGTTCCCCGCGAGCACGACAAAAAGCGCGATTCGAACATCTCCTGCCGAAGGGCGCGCGACCGCGATGCAGTCGACGACCACGGGAAGCTTCTCGACCTGGCGATAGATTTCGGCCGTCCCGATCCGCACGCCGCCCGGATTGAGCGTCGCGTCGCTGCGGCCGTAGATGATCGCGGAGCCTCGGTCGGTGATCTCGATGAAGTCGCCGTGGTGCCACCAGCCCGGAAAGCGCTCGAAATACGCCGCGTGAAAGAGAGCGCCGTCCGGATCGTTCCAGAATCCGATCGGTACGGACGGGAACGGCGCACGGCAGACGAGCTCACCCCGCTCGCCGACGATCTCCTTTCCTTCCTCGTCGACGCTCGCGACGTCCATGCCGAGCGTACGGCATTGGATCTCGCCCGCGTGAACGGGAAGCCCCGGTGCGCCCGAGACGAAGCACCCGACGAGGTCGGTCCCGCCCGAGATCGAGGCGAGGTGCACGTCCGACCGAACCGCCGAGTAGACCCACTCGAATTGGGCCGGGTTGAGCGGCGCGCCCGTCGAGATGACGGTTCGCAGCGACGAAAGGTCGTAGTGCTCGCGTGGCTTCCGCTCCGACTTCTCGAGGACGGAGAGGTAGCGCGGGCTCGTGCCGAAGATCGTGATGCGGTGTCGTTCGACGAGCTCGAAGAGCCTCATCAGGGACGGTGCGAGCGGGTTTCCGTCGTAGAGGACGATCGTCGCTCCCTGCGCGAGGCCGCTCACGAGCCAATTCCACATCATCCAGCCGCACGTCGTGAAGTAGAGCAGGACGTCGTCCGGGCGCAGGTCGCACTGGAGCGCGTGCTCCTCGACGTGCTTGATCAGAGTGCCGCCGTGGCCGTGAACGATGCACTTCGGAACGCCCGTCGTCCCCGAGGTGAAGAGGATCCAGAGCGGATGGTCGAAGGCGACGCGTTCGAGCTCGAGAGGCGCGTTATCCGGACCGAGAAAGTCGGACCAGGCGAGATGCTTCGGGCTCGCGCGGCTCGTGGTGTCGATCGCGGGACCCGCGTGCGGGACGACGACGACGTGCTCGAGAGTCGGAAGCTCCTTCGTGATCTGCTCGAGGCGCTCCTCGAGCGAGAACGACTTGCCGCCGTAGACGTAGCCGTCGGCGCTGAGGAGGAGCTTCGGCTCGATCTGGCGGAAGCGA
>CAYZGY010001168.1:0-2320 GCA_964478085.1 uncultured Planctomycetia bacterium | reverse complement strand
GCCCGTCGATAGGCGATCTCCCTTCGCGACGCGAACGATGTCGGCGACGACGCTCGAGGCCGTCGGAAAGGAACCGGCACCCGATCCGTAGACGAGCATCGGCCCGACCGCATCGCCACGCACCATCGCGGCGTTCGTCTCGTTCGCGACTTGGGCGAGGACCTCGTCGGAGCGCACGAGCGCGGGATGCACGCGCAGGTCCCAGCGGTGATCCTTCTGTAGCTCGGCGATCGCGAGCAGCTTGATGCGGTAGCCGAGCTTGTCAGCGAACTCGATATCCTCGGCCGTGATCTTCTCGATGCCCTCGGTGTGAACCTGCTCGACGGGGATGTACGCGCTCGTGATGATGCGCGCGAGAAGCGCGAGCTTGTGCGCCGTGTCGCCACCGCCGACGTCGAGCGTCGGATCAGCCTCGGCGAATCCCTTCTCTTGCGCCTCTTTCAGCGCCTCGTCGTAGTCCATCTTGGCAACTTCCATCCTCGTGAGGATGTAGTTGCAGGTCCCGTTGAGGATCCCCATCAGCCGCGTGATCTGATTGGCGACGAGACCGTTCTGCAGCATCTCGATGATCGGGATCGCCGCGGCGACGCTCGCCTCGTAGAAGACGCAGCACTGGTTCTCGCGCGCGACGCGGAAGATCTCCTCTCCGTGGAACGCGAGGGTCGCCTTATTGGCGGTGACGACGTCCTTGCCTGCGCGGAGCGCCTCGACGATCCAGTCGCGCGGGGCGTCGACCCCGCCGGCGACCTCGACCACGACGTCGATGTCCTCGGCCTGGGTCAGCCGCTGGATGTCGTCGGTGAAGACATCTGGCGCAACAAATCCGTACGCGTGGTGCCGCGGCCTCTCGAGATCACGCACGGCGATGCGGACGACTTCGAGCGGACGGCCCAGCGATCGGGTCAGATCACCGCCACGGCGCTTGAGTAGCTCGAGGACGCCGCTGCCGACCGTGCCGCAGCCGATCATCCCGATTCGAAATGGAGCTTCCATCGTGGAGTTCCGCGCTCAGCCGATGGGGCCCCGACGGGCGCTTCGAGCGCCACGCCGCCCGCAGCGGCCTGAAAAACACACAAAAATCGCCCCAAAAAGGACTTGGGGAAATCCCACAGGGCGAGGCACGAAGGCTTATCAGACGGTAGGAATCCCACCCTCGGAGCCTCCCTGCCGTGTCATCGTAAATCTAGAGAAACGCCTATTTTATCTCGGCTTACGGCACGAAATACAGCCAGTTTTTCGATGAAATTTCTTGATCGATTCGGGACCTTGCGCAAAGATGACGTCCTCGGGCCGGTCGACCTATCTCACCCCAACTCCAACCCTACCCTTTCGACCCATACAACCTAGGCCGGCCCACCCTCTTTCCTTTCTGCGACCGATCGATCACCAGCCTCCCCGGCGGATTTCGGCCAGCTCCTCTCGGAAAGAGCGAATCAACGACCTAATCAACACCCCGACTGTCGTTTAGGACAGAATCCGTGCGTCGAAGCGATGTGCGTCGAAGCGATGTGCGTCGAAGCGATGTGCGTCGAAGCGATGTGCGTCGAAGCGACGTGCTTCGTCGAGCTGGAAGGGAAGGACTCCGCCGTTGGCTGGCTGGAAGCGACTCGGCGAAGGGGCTGCTACGAAGGAAAAGACGTGCCCAAGATGGATAGAACGTAGCAGAGCAAAAACACTTGGCGAGAATGCTTAGGGGTAGGACACCTTGGGCACTGAACCTTTTTTATCGCGCCTCCCCAGCCTCCGCAACGCATTTCCACCGCAAAGCGTAATTAAGCGTTACGGCAACGTACGTCCTTAGAAGATACTGCGAACTTCGCCTCTCACTTAACCGAGAAGCGAATCCCAATCACCTGCCGAGAACTGTGAGAAGTTCGAGCCCTGGGCCGTCGGACAAGGGCCACTCGCCGGCGGGTCATCGTCGGAGACCCAGAAGGTTCGCAGGCCGTGGGCGGCTGCCGGAGCGATGTCGGCTTCGAGCGAGTCTCCGACGTGCAGGATCCGGGCAGGATCGACACCGGCCGACTCGCGCGCCGCCTCGAACATGGCGTCATGAGGCTTCTCGAAGCCCACCTCGTGCGAGATCTTGATCAGCTCGGGCTCGAACAGCTCCAGAAGGCCGATCCCCTCGAGCGTCTCGCGGAGACGCTTGTCCCAATTGGAAATCACCCCGAGACGCATCCCGCGGTCCCGGAGGGTCTCGAACGCCTGACGCGTTCCGGGGACGAGGGTCCAGGCGTCGGGATAGACGAAGTACTCGTAGAGGTCTTCGAAGAGCGCCCCCATGGCCCCGGATGGGACGTCGCCAGCGAAGGTCTGG
>CAYZGY010001167.1:0-2322 GCA_964478085.1 uncultured Planctomycetia bacterium | reverse complement strand
AGAGGTCGAGCAAGAAGACCGCGAGAGCGCCGAACGTCACCTGGAACTCGGGACCGAAGTACCCGATGCTCTCGATGATGTGATCGAGCTGAGCCCCGAACTTGTCGGCGTCGAACGTCGCCGCGCTCTCCGCGAGTAGGTTACCTAAGAAAGACATCTAAAACCGGTATCCTCTTCTTATCCACCCGACGAGACCAAGCCCGCGCGGACCATGTCGGTCATGGACGCGAGCGACTCGTTCATGAAGTCGATGAGGATGTTCGGGTACACACCGAGAAGGATGCAGAGGAACGCGAGCGGCGCGAGCGCGAAGACTTCGCGGAAGCTCACATCGGGGAACCTCTTGTACTCCTCGTTGGTGATCTTCCCGAGGTACACGCGCTGGATCGTCCAGAGGATGTAGCACGCGGTCAGGATCACACCGAGGAGCGAGACGAGCACGATCCACTTGGCTCCGATTCCTCCGACCGCCGTTCCGTCGACGACGCCCGACTGGTACTCGGTCGCGATGAGGCTCGGCGTCTGCGGTCCGCCGACACCCGTGACCGTCGACGAGTCCCATGCGCCGAGGAAGCACATGATCTCGGAGATGAATCCGTTGAGGCCCGGCAAGCCGAGCGACGCGAAGAATCCGATCGTCGCAAGTCCCGTGTACCAAGGCATCTGGAGGCCGAGGCCACCGAACTTCGTCAGGTTGCGATGGTGCGCGCGGTCGTAGATCACGCCGACCAGGAGGAACATCATGGCGCTCGAGACGCCGTGGTTGAACATCTGGAGCGCGGCGCCGTTGACGCCCGAGTAGCTGAGCGCGGCCAGGCCGAGCAGGCAGTACCCCATGTGGCTGACCGAGGAGTACGCGACCAGCCTCTTGAAGTCTTTCTGCGCCAAGGCGCAGAAGGCTCCGTAGACGATATTCACCATTCCTAATATGGCTATGAGCGCGATGAAGAACTTGCTCGTCGCGGCGTCAGGAGCCATCGGGTAGCTGAAGCGGAAGAGTCCGTAGCCACCCATCTTGAGCAGGATTCCCGCCAGCATGACCGACACGGCCGTCGGCGCCTCGACGTGCGCGTCGGGGAGCCAGGTGTGGAACGGGAAGACGGGCACCTTGATCGCGAAGCCGATGAAGAGGAGCCCGAAGAGCCACCACTGGAGGCCCATGCTGAATTCCGGCACGACGCTCATCAGCGTCAGCACGTTGAACGAGTGCGGCTCCGACGTGAAGTACATGATGAGCATGCAGATCAGCATCAGGACCGAACCGAAGAGCGTGTAGATGAAGAACTTGATCGCCGCGTAGAGGCGGTTCTTGCCACCCCAGACACCGACGAGAAAGTACATCGGCAGGAGCACCACTTCCCAGAAGACGTAGAACAGGAAGAAGTCGAGCGCACAGAAGACGCCGATCAGTCCCGTCTCGAGAACGAGGAAGAGGATGTAGTAGCCCTTCGTCCCCTTGTCGATCGTCCACGAGTAGACGACACAGAGGAGCGTCAGGAGCGCGGTCAGCCACACGAGCGGCAGGCTGAGACCGTCGACCCCCATGAAGTAGTTGACGTTGAAGAGCGGAATCCAGGAGACGTACTCGACGAACTTGATGTGCTTCGTCTGCTTGGCGCCGAGTGCGTACTGTACCTCGACGGCGCGCTCCCAGGCCTTCTCCGCGACTTCGGCCGCGCCGGCGGCGGTCTCCGGCCCGCGCGACGTGCTGCTCGCGACCTCGACCGCGGACGCCGCCAGCTCACGCACGCCGACGCGCGCAGCCTCGCGCTCCTCGTCGGTGAAGACCGTGACCGAACCGTCCGCTCCGATCTTCGGGAGGAACTTGTCCATCCACTCCTTGAGAGCGGGGCGGACCTTCGTCTCCGGATCGACGTCGAGCGGGACGAACTCGGTCTGCGTCGCCGACGCGAGCTGCTCGAGTCCGAGCGCCGGAGCGTGCTGCCCCGCGAACTCTCCCTCGAGAATCCTCAGCTGCGTGTCGACGAGGACGGTGACCGCGTCACCGTGCGTGTTCTGCTCATCTCGGTAGCCTCGAACGAGGCCGATCGAGAGCACGAACGTGATGAGGGCACCCAACACCGCGACGGACTTGATCAAGCCCTTCCAGCCGGAAGGAATGAAGAGCAGGATCGCCGCGGTGATCAGCGGCAGGAAAGTACACCAAGTAAGGTCCATCAGTTCTCATCCACTGGCGAGAGTCGGCCCATCCGGCTCCAGCCCAGTTTTTCCGTTATCTCGAAACTTCAGTCTCTGAAAGATCAGACGAGGCCTTATTTCAAAACCCCTGCTGGTCGGGGTGAATTGATCGCGGTTCCACCG
>CAYZGY010001166.1:0-2327 GCA_964478085.1 uncultured Planctomycetia bacterium | reverse complement strand
GCGTCGTGGCTTGCGTGAGTCGTAATCGACCGAGCTCGCCGAACTGCTCCTCCATCGCTCGACGAAGCGCGGGCTGCGCGCGCAGCGCGAGCGCGACCGCGGCTCGGAGGGAGACGAGCAGGTCACTGTCACGCGTGTCCGGCAGGAGGCCGCTCGCGGCGCTCTCGTTCGACGCGGTGATGATACGGCAAGCATCTTCGAAAGCCTGTCCGTTGAGAGCCGAATCGAACTCCGCGATCGTGTTGTACCCCTCCTTGCTCAGCTCGACCTCGAGGGGATGCTGCTGCGACCGCGGCAACGGCGCCAGGTCGCCGACCTCCTCCTCGGGCAGGTGACGGAGGAGCAACCCTTCGGCCCATTCGAGTCGCGGAATGAGCCCCTCACGCTTCCTCGCGTTCCAAGCGGGAGCACCGGGGCGGACACCGAGGAAGAATCGAAGCCTCGCGCACATCTCGCTCAGCTCGTGCCACTCTTCCTCGTGAACGAGCTCGAGCAAAGCGCGTTCGACGAGCGGCGTCGGCAGAGTGTCCAAGATGTCGTGGGGAGCGAGAGGGGCGTGAAGAAGCCAGCGATGAACGTCGACGAAGGTCCAATCGCCCGGATCTCGAAAGACCGACATCGCGGCGCGCGCGAAGATCTCGGCGAGGTCCTCCGAGAACTTGCGCTGGCCGTACGTATCACCGACGAGCGCGATCTCGTCGAGTCGCTGGGCCATCTCGGGAAAGGTGAGATGGGTATCCCCGGCGGTCACCGCGGCGAGCGTCAGGAGGAGATCCTGGCTGAGCACGGAGCCGGCTCCGGACGCGAGTGTCGAGACCGCCGCGGCTCGCACCCACTCGTCGAAACCCGCCCCTTTCGGCTGGCGCTCGAGCACTCGAGTCATCCAGTCACCGGACGAGATCCCCGTGCCCGAAAACCACTTGTCGGCGGCGGCGCGCAGATTCGTCGGTGCCGACTGGCGGATCGCTGCGAGTGGACGGACCTCGAATTCTCGAAGCTCGAGATCCGAGCCCTCCTTCCTCGGGGTCCACGAGAGGAGGACCGACGAGAACGGTCGGAGCGGACGAGACTCCCGCAGACGTGCGACGCGGGAGAGCCTGCCGTTGTTCGACACGATCGAGAGCGTCGCGATGGTCGGCCCCCAGACGACCTCGAACCCCGTGCTCTCACCGACGAGCGGATCGAGCTGCCGACGCGCGTCGATGCGGGGCGGCTTGCCGCTCGGAGAGCTCCCGGTGAATCGTACCCGGAGTCGCGAACCTCCGTCGCCCGCAGCGTAGAAATCGAGACCCGCGATGCGCTTTCCTTCGCCGTCTGCAAAGGCGAAGCTCGAACCCGGAGTGATTCCGTCGAGCCGAAATCGAACGCGTGAGAGCCCCGTCGAAGAGCTCTCGAAGCGTCCGAGGAGACGCTTCGTCGAAGACGCCTCCGGACTCTTGCCTTCCGTGCTCGTCACCTCGTCCCACGAGATCACGTCGAGCCTCGACCTCACCTCGTTCGGGACGGCTTCCTCTTTCCAGTCCACTCCGCGGTAGAGCGCGACCTCCTCGCCACGGTAGAGCTCGATCGTCTCGACGGTCGCCCTCCCCTCGAGCTCGGTTTGTCGCGGTGCTCCGGCGAGAGGGATCGAGAGCAGCAGCAAGTCACCGCGTGTCATGCACAGGCGATCCCTCTGAGCGCGCAGCTCGAACGCATCGCCGCCGCTTCGATGCCAAAGCCCGACATCGGTCTCGAGAAGCTGTCGCGCGACAGGCACCCGGACGTTTTTGCGCTGATTCTTCCGTCTCTCGGGATCCTCGGCCGGTCGCTCCGATCGATACGCGATCCACTCGCGCGCCGACGAGGCGTAAGCGATCGAGTAGAGCGCGTCGTCCCCCTCGAGGTGAATGCGCAGATTCTGCTCTTCGCGGAGTCGCAGCCGGAGTACCCCGGAATCGGGCCAGGTCGGACGCAAGCGAACCGTTCCTTGAAAGGCGAATCGGCCCGGATTGTCCTTGCTTCGCTTGGGCTGAGTCCGAGAACCGTTTCCGATCTTCTGGAACCAGCGTTGCCCGTTTCTCCGGCCTTCGATCTCGAGCCGAGGGTTCGGGATCTCGAAGCGCGTCTCCTGGAACGGTCGAATCGGTGCGTCGATGTTCTCGACGGCGGCCTCGACCGGCGGCTCACTGGTCGTGTCGACGTCGGCCTTCGTGACGGCGGGAGGATCATCGCCCCCGAGCTCGTTCGGCCGCGACGGCTCGTTCTCGGTGACGTCACCCTTCGTCGTCGCCGCCGCCGCCCCCCCCCCGGGCGCGGCGGCGGCCCCCCCCCCACCCCGGGGGGGCGGT